>RFIF01000614.1 GCA_003695655.1 Cyanobacteria bacterium J069 | reverse complement strand
GTGGTGGGGTATTAGAGTGGGCGGGGTCGTTTTCTAGAGCAGCAATTTCGGAGCGATCGCGCTGCAAGATTTGCTGGTAAAGGCCGAGGAGGCGGCTGGCTCGCTGCTCGTTAAACAGGAGGCGATCGCGGATGGTTTTGAGGTGCTCTGGCTCGTCCTGCGATTCCCAATGTTGCAAGATGCGCGATCGCACCAGTTGGTCGATCCACAGAGCTTCGGTGTCCGGCGGCAGCACAAGGCTACCCGAAGGCGCTTCCAGCGCGGACTGGATGACCAGTTGACAGAGCTTTTGGGTCAAAAAGGGTTGGCCATTCGTCCAGCTTAAGATCGCTCGCAGCACCGCATCCGGCTGGTTGACACTGCCGCGCAGCCCGTCTACCAGCGGCCCTACTTCGTCTGGCTGAAACCCAAATAGCTCGATGGCCGTGCCGATATTAAACGGTGTGCGGCGCTTGTCGTCGATCAGGTCGGAGGGGGTAGCCACGCCAAACAGCGCAAATCCCAACCGTTGAAACTGGGGATTGTGCGATCGCTGGTTGTAGCAGTGGCGAATCCAGGCGAAAAAGTCGCTGATCGTAAACGGCAGACCCAGCAAACTGTCGATTTCGTCAATCAAGACAACAATCGGCTGCTGGGCTGGGGTCGCAACGAGAGCCTCTTCGACAAACTGGTGTAACTGCTGCACAGGTGACAGGTCGGCATGGTCGTCGCGCCACTGCTTCAGGCTGATCTGCCCGTCCAGCCCCAGCCCGTGATAGAGAATGGTGATGATGCCGCGATACCACTGGATTGGCGTAAGATTATCGCTGCCCAGTTGGGTAATGTCGAGGTAAATGCAGGTGTAGCCTGCCTGCTGCAGCCGGGCGCTGGTGTGTTGGAGCAGCGACGACTTGCCCATTTGCCGCGAATTTAGCACATAGCAAAACTCGCCCCGACACAGCGCCTGGTAGAGATGTTCATCGGCCTGGCGCACTACGTAGGTCGGATCGGTGGCACGGAGGCTGCCGCCTACTTGGTATCTCATGACGAGGACGACCTCGAAGCAAACTGCTGCCGGAAATACTGCTGATAGAGCCGACAGCGCGACACCACGCGATTCCCACAGGGATCGCTTCGCGAATCACCCTCATAGCAGAGCAGCCCCTGACTTTCCAGCCGATAGGATTGAAGCGGGTTGAGCACGATGCTGCGGTCAGCCTGCACCACTTCCTCCAGCGCCGCTAGCAGTTCGGGGTATGGCTGCATCGTCACCCAATGCCGCCACAAATGGGGCCGAAAAATGCCGCCCGTGGCGATCGCCTCTTCCACCAACTGCGGCAGCGACAGCCCATAGGTACAGAGGTGGTAAAGGGCCACCCGCACCAGCGCCGGATGCCCGCCCACCAGCTCAATCAGTTGTTCCACCTCGTCCGGGCCCCAGGACAGCCCATGTCGCTGCGCCAGATCGAGCACCTGCGCTGGGGTAAATTCTGGCAGCCGCAGCGGTAGACCAATATTAAAGGGCGATCGATTAATGTCCAGCGCCACATATTCTTCGGTAGAATACACCACGACCAGCCGCAGCTTTTGTAAACTGGCATCCCGCCGCGATTCCTCATACCACGAGCGCAGCAGCGGGAAAAAATCTTGGGAGAAAGCAGGGTGCTCAAAAAAGCGATCGATCTCATTCAGCACCAGCACGACGGGCGCGTCAATTTGCTTCAACAGATAGGTCTTGAGATAGAAGCTACAGCTCAGCTTGCTGCCAATTTCTTCATCCCAGTAATCGTCGAGCTTGGGGGGCAGGTTGAGCGCCTGAGCCAGCCGCAGGCAAAAGCTCCGCAAAAATTTGCCCAAATCATCTAACAACGCCGAATCAAACTGGTTGCAGTCAAGCGTCACTGTGCGAAAGCCCTGAGCTTCCGCCACCGTCAGCAGGCGTAGCGTTAGTGAGGTCTTGCCCATGCCCCGGGGCGCGCGGATGCGGATGACGCACCCCGGCTGAGAGATCTCCTGGTAAGCCAACGCCTCAATTGGCGGGCGATCAATATAGAAGGGCGAGTCGAGCGGCACTGGGCCATCTGGATAGGGCAGCGCCATCAGCCCCGGCGTAAGGTTGACACTGGGGGCTGATCGCAGCTCGCCAGAGTGGGGACTGGCAACCGGAGCAGCTGTAGGGGGCAAACTTGTTACGCTTGGAGCGCTGTCGCCTTGCGGCGCGAGGGGAGGCGAATCGGCAGGGGCTGGGGGCGAGTCCGCTGCATTTGGGCTGGGCTGGGGCTGAGCATCGTCAGCATCCATGCCCGCGTCTGATTCGACCAAATCACCAACCACGACATAATCACTGGGCTGCAAATCCAGCCCAAAGGCGCTAAAGCAGAGATGGATGGTCCGGCGGTCTAGCCCGGAGCTGAGGGACCACAGCCGGCTCAGGGTCTTGGTAGAAACGCGAATGCGATCGCCCAGTTCTTCTAGGGTGAAGCGGTTGCCGTTGTTTTCCACCATTTCCGCTGTGGCAATCGCTGCTTGTAATCGCTGTAGCCCTGCATGGGTCAGCACGACTCCTCGCCGCCGTTTCATTTTCGACTGCTTAGCCCTGTTTGCTATCACTGTCCTGTCTGCATCTGCCATCGCTTCAGCCCTTTACCTCAGCCTGCCCTGAGACAGCGATTGCAGGGAGGAGGTCTTCCATGCACCCCAATGCCAAAGATGGGTAGCCCAGATCCACGCCGTCAAACGGCGATCGCCCGCCCGAAATCAATCAGAACCTAGCCTAACGCCTATCTAGCGCGAATGCTCAACTCTAGCGCGAATGCTCAACCTAATATTACCCACTATTACCCACAAATCTTCTCCAAAGCTTTAACAAAGTCCTGGGTAACTCTCCTAACTGTCCTGGGAATTTACAACAATTCCACGTTCTACTGGGAAAAAGAGTCACTCGATAGGGCTGTGATCCAGCTATCCTGTCGGAACTCCAGCCAGATGGAATTCCCGCCAGATGAAACTCTCGCCAGATTGAATCCCAGCCGGATTTCAAGCCAGGGAAAATCGGCTGCTCCACAGGCCTGTGAACCCCCTATCCCGCTTTGCCAGCCTGGCGATCGCCGCCTCAACCCCGCTGTCCTATGTCATTTGGCCATATTTGAGCCTTTTTTCATGAAAAGCTATGGTGGATTGAGCATCGCCCTCTGATTATGGGTATGCTGAATTTAATGGGAAAAACTCCCAAAATATAGACTTAAAATCAAATTTTCGGGTATTTTCTCAAGAAATTTTGGAGGTCTTGTCAAGATTCATAGGGATTAGGTATTTCTCATCCGGTTTCCCTATTACCATTTCCCCTTCTGCGTCTCTTCTACGTTTTGTGCAGCCCATTCCCCCTGGCTTGAGTTTGCATCTACTGTGAAACTGATGTGTTTCTTGTCCGTTAAGCTCCCTATCGGCTGAAATGTTTAACTTTTTGAATGCGCTGGTGTCGTCAAAGCAGTATATTCCCCACGGGCATTGCTACCTCTGGCAGACCCCGCTGGTCAGCCTGCATGTGGTCAGCGATGCTCTGGTGGCGATCGCCTATTTCTCTATCCCGACGATCCTCATCTATTTCGTACGCAAGCGGGAAGATCTGCCGTTTCCCAAGGTGTTCTTTCTGTTTAGCGCCTTCATTGTGCTGTGTGGCATCGGGCATCTGCTGGATATTTGGACACTGTGGCACCCTGACTACTGGCTATCTGGGCTAGAACGCGCCCTGACGGCCTTTGTATCTTGCTACACAGCACTCCAGCTTGTGGAACTGGTGCCCCAGTTTTTGGCGCTCAAAAGCCCAGAACAGCTAGAGCGGCTCAACCGCCAACTGGCGCAGGAAATCGAGCAGCGCAAGCAGGCGGAGTCTATGCTGGAAGTGCGCGTGCAAGAGCGTACCCACGAACTGCTCGAAACAAACCAGTCCATGCGCCAGGAGATTGAAGAACGCACCCTGGCCGAACGCAAGCTGAAGCAATTGGTTGATCGAGAACAGGCGATCGCCCGCGTGGTGCAGCAGATGCGCCAGAGCCTTAGCCTCGGCTACATCTTTGAGACCACCACCGGAGAACTGCGACAAATCCTGAACTGCGATCGCACGCTGATCTATCGGTTTAACCCCGACTGGAGTGGGGCCGTCGTCGCAGAATCCGTCGGCGAAGGCTGGAGCAAAATTGTGGTGCCACCCAACTCGCGCACCCAAGCAGAACAAACGGCCGATCCTGATACCGAAACAGACGTACTTGTGGATCAATCAGCCTGCGTCGTCAAGCAGTTTGATGGCACCGAAACTTTGATTCAAGATACCTATTTGCAAAATACAGAAGGGGGCATCTATCGCCAGAAAACTGGGGCATATTGCAGCGTTCCCGATGTCTATAGAGCGGGTTTTGAAGCCTGCTACCTTGGCTTTCTAGAAACCTTGCAGGCGCGAGCCTACACGATTGTGCCGATCTTTTGCGGAACGCAACTCTGGGGACTGCTGGCGGCCTATCAAAACAGCGCCCCCCGCCAGTGGCAAGAAAACGAGGTGCAGACGATTCTGAAAATTGGCAGCCAGCTTGGCGTTGCGGTGCAGCAAGCGGAACTGCTCACCCAAACCCAAACCCAGGCTGCCGACTTGCAGCGGGCCAAAGACCAGGCAGATGCAGCAAACCGGGCAAAAAGTGAGTTTTTGGCGAATATGAGCCATGAACTGCGCACCCCGCTCAATGCGATTTTAGGACTGACCCAACTGCTCAGCCTGGATCAAACGCTGAGCCAGGACTATCAGCAGGACTTGGACACCATTCAGGGCAGCGGTGAACACTTGCTCAATTTGATCAACGACGTGCTGGAAATGTCGAAGATCGAAGCAGGACGCCTAACCATTCAAGAAAACGTTGTCAACCTCCAGGATTTGCTCGACAGCCTGCACAGTATGCTGCAAGTGAGAGCCTCAGCAAAAGGGCTGCGGCTGGCGTTTGAACAAGATTCGGAACTCCCAGTGGCGATCGCCACTGATGAAGGCAAACTGCGCCAGGTGTTGATTAATCTGCTGGGCAATGCCATCAAGTTCACACAGCAAGGCAGCGTTACGCTGCGAGTTCATGCATTGCCTTATTCTGACGATTTAGAGCCTTCCCAGTTGCTTACAGGTTTCTATTCGCCCGATAGTTCTAGCCACGGTGCATCTTCTGGTTCTATAAAGCATTCAGAAAAGTATTCAGGAAAGCATTCAGAAAAGTATTCAGAAAGCAGTTCCTCATCGTTATCTTTTAACGCACTGTTCAACGGAACTTCTAGTTCATCTTCTTCTGCCGAATTGGGTGAATCAAAAGCCCAAAAGTATACGCCGATGTATCTCGTATTTGAGGTAGAAGACACGGGCTATGGCATTGCCGCAGAGGAACTCGATCAACTATTCAAGCCCTTCAAACAAACCCGCAGCGGACTCAGCTCCTCGGAGGGCACGGGGCTAGGGCTAACCATCAGCCGCAAGTATATCCAGATGATGGGTGGCGACATCACGGCCCAGAGCACGCTGGGTATCGGCAGTGTGTTTACCTTCTGCATCCAGGCAGATGGGGTCGATGAGTCGCTCTGCACCCGCGAGCCTGGGGGCTTGCGGGGACGGGTGCTGGGTCTGGCAGCCGACCAGCCAACTTGCCGCATTCTGGTGGTCGAAGATCATCCGGCCAATCGGGACTTGCTGATTCGCCTGCTCAGCATTGACGGCTTTGAGGTGCAGCAGGCGACAAATGGCCAGGAGGCGATCGCCCTTTGGCAGGCCTGGCAACCCCATCTGATTCTGATGGACATGCGAATACCCGTTATGAACGGCTACGAGGCCACTCGCCGAATCCGCCAGGAAGAGCAAGCGCTCCTGGAAATGAAGGTAGAGACTAGACGCACTTGCATCATTGCCCTCACGGCCAGCGCCTTTCGAGAGCAGCGTCAGGAAATTTTGAACATGGGCTGCGATGACTTTATCAGCAAGCCCTTCAAGCGAGAGCAAATCTTTGAGGCGATCGCCCGCCATCTTTCGGTGCAATACCTTTATGACGATAGCGCTTCCGAGCAGTCTACCCACGCACTAGCAGGGACGGTCTCGCCCCCGCTAGAAGCCGCCCATTTTCAGTCTATCCCGGCGACCTGGGTCAACAGCCTTTATCAGGCAGCGCTCCAGGGAAACGATCTCCGGATTTATGATCTGCTGAATGAGCTTCCGCCTGAGCAGGCAGAGCTTTATCAAACGCTGTATAGCCTGGCTCAAGAGTTTCAGTTCGACAAGATTTTGGCAGCCGCCCAGCCGCATATTCTCAATGCCGAGCAGTAATTAATCGCCTCATGTCTGAGTCTCCTCAGCACCTTCCTATGCCAGACCCCAATCCTGTGAAGCAACAGCCCGATCTACTGATCGTGGATGACATCCCCGATAACATTCGCTTTTTATCGAAGTTTCTGATGACACAGGGATACGAAGTCCGCAAGGCGACCAGTGGCGCAATGGCGCTGAGGGCGATCGCCGCGCTAACGCCCGACCTCGTGTTGCTAGACATCAATATGGGCGAAATGAGCGGTTATGAACTCTGCACCCAGCTCAAAGCCGACCCCGCCACGCAGCACATTCCCGTTATCTTTCTCAGCGCAGGCAGTGACGCGCTCGACAAGGTGCAGGCGTTTAAGGTAGGCGGTGCAGACTACATCACTAAGCCGTTTCAGCTAGAAGAGGTGCTGGTGCGGATTCAAACTCAGCTCACGCTGCGATCGCTGCAAGACTCGCAAAAGATCCAAAACCAAAAACTGCGACAGGCACTAGACGATCTGAAACGGGCCCAGGCCACCCTGATCCAGCAAGAAAAAATGGCCACGCTCAAAAAAGTAGTAGCTGGCGTTGCTCATGAGGTCAACAATCCGCTGAGCTTTATTGCGGGCAATGTCGAGCCGGCCCGCCAGCATGTGCAGACCATTCTAGAGTGGGTGCAGCTCTACCAGCAGCACTATCCCAACCCGCCCCAGGAAATTCAGGCCTTTCAGGAAGCGGCCGACTTGGACTTTGTGATTACTGACCTGAACAATATTTTGCAATCGGTCAAAACAGGAGCCGCCCGCATCAAAACAGTAGTCGCCGCCCTACGCAGCTTTACTCATCTGGACGAAGCCGGGATCAAGCGCATCAGCCTGCCAGATACGGTGGAAACGGTTTTGACCATTCTGCGCTATCGCCTGGAAAATCGGCTCACGGGCGTCACTATTCAGGTACAGAAAAACTATCAGGCCACGCCTCTGGTCAGTTGCTACGCCGAGCAGCTCAGTCAGGCAATTTTTAATCTGTTAGTGAATGCGATCGATGCGATCAAGACCAGACTGGAATATCAGGCTGCTGAACCGTCTAGCTTGGAACATACAAACTCACACGCAGCGGGCGGCGAGGGACTGGACAGCCTCCACAGCGGGACATTAGAAGCGCAGCGTCCCTATTTGCCGGAGATATTGATTACGATTCAGCCTGAGTCAGACCAGCGCGTGCTGCTCCAGATTCAAGATAACGGGGTTGGCATCCCGCTAGAAAAGCAGAGCCGCCTGTTTGAACCCTTCTTTAGCACCAAGCCCGCTGGCAAGGGGTTGGGGCTGGGGTTAGTCACAACCCGCCGCATCATTGAAGAGCAGCATCACGGGCAGCTTGTATTTGTGGCTGGCGAAGACCATACTATTTTCTCGATTCATTTGCCGGTCGGCGATCCGGCGCTCTCTTCGGCACTGAGATAGGCAGTAAAAGCGCTTGGCTCTATCTTTGACTGCGCCGGACTGAACCTCCAAAGCATCACTAACTGTCCTAAATGTTCTAACTGTCCTAACTCTTTGCTGCGATCGCTGTTTCGATGAATCAGGGGCAGGCAGCGCAAATGTGAATCTAAACAAGTCAGGACTTACGCAGTTGAAACGAGTTTTCATAGATTCAGGATGATTTTTCGCGGGCGCAGCCCGCGAAAAATCATCCAACCGCGTAAGTCCTACAAGTGTGAATCTAAAAAGAGCAGTGGGCTGAACCAAATCCTTTACAATTCTTGCGTTGCTCTATAATCATCCTGAAATGCATTCGTACTAGGTGGCATCGCGTCTTTCGGCGGTATCCAGACTGTATCCCTTAAGTTTCCAAACTGCTATGTTTTTTTTTGCCCAAAGATGGGATTCTAGGATTGCGGTTTAGTTAGGGTTGTCTGCAAATGGGGCAGGCAAGTCTTTTAAGGGCCGTGTAGGTTCAGGATTAAGTGCGGCTGTTGTGGGATTAGGTTCGTCCGACCGGCCGCAGGGTGCAAAGTCGTTGGGTGTTTTAGATTGCTGGGTGTTTTAGATAGAAAGGCGCAGGTTTGGTTGGCGCTGTCTCAGGTTTTATGATTCAGGATTGACTTCGAGGCTAAACAGAAGCCGGAAGTGTCTGTGCAAAACAAGACACATTCCCTAGAGCGCACCCCTTCATCAAGCGAGATACGCAATAACCTATTACAGACGTTTGTCTGCGATCGCCCGCTGAGTTCAATCGTCTCAAGCTTTGCCTGAAGCAAGCTTGAGTGAGCGGCGTGAATTTATCTTGATCCCGATTTTCACGTCGTCGCTTGGGCGATTTGGTACTGGTTCAGCGATGGGTTTCTCTCTGGAACCCACGCTTGTTTGCGATGGATTTATCGTGCTGAAAATTTGGGCCCCTTCACAGTTATAGCGGTAGACAGAATGGCTAGGACAAGCATCAAACTGAAAAGCTTGATGCAGCTTGGGCTTCAGACCTAACCTCTGACTCCTAACCCCTGACCCCTGCTATAGAAGCCTGGCCCAGACTTAGTAAAGGGTTGATTGATTGCGCTATGAAATGTCCCCAATGCGGTTCCAATCAGATTCGGAAAAATGGTCATCGTCAAGGCAAGCAGAACTATCTCTGCAAGTGTTGCGGTCGCCAGTTCGTGGAGTTTTATTCCCAGCGGGGCTACTCCGAAGATGTGCGGCAGATTTGTCTGCGGATGCATCGTTCGGGCATCAACTTTCATGAGATTGAGCGGCTGACTGGGATTAATCACAACACGGTGATTAACTGGGTCAAGCAGCAAGAACTGTCATCGATGCTCAGTATGGACGATGATGCCTTGCTGAGCAGCTAGGCGGCTGTCTGCGACGCTAGCCAGCCAGATTAGCCCCGGCAGGCTGAGGTTGATCACTAGCAGACGCACCAAGTGGGATGCCGTCACTAGCTCCACATCATGCTGGAGCGAGACGGCAATCCAGATCATTTCGGGAGAGCCGCCCGGAGCGGCAATTAGCAGGCAGGTGAGCCAGTCCCACGGGGTTAGTGCTTTGGCGATCGCCGCCGTCAGCAGCCCGGCGCTAAAGGTTAGCAGCACGGGGATAATCGCCCGCGCCAGGTTGCCCAGGGTAATGCGGGGGCTGTTGGCCCAATATTCGCCAATGGTGGTGCCTAGCAAAATCTGCCCCACGACTTTGAGCAGCGGCGGCAGCGCAAAACTGGTATCGACTCCAATGGGCAGCCCCATAGACCCGCCCGCAGACCAGTCGGCAAACCAGCCCGCAAAACCCAGCGGCTCGAATCCTAACCCCACCAAAATCGGACAAAAGAACGTGGCAACCGGAAACTTGAGCCGGGTGCCGAGCTGGGCTGCTAAGACGGCTGCTGCCAACACACTAGCCAACTCTAGCGTATCTGCCAGCCCTGGCCAGTGCGGATAGGGCAGCAGGGCGGATAGCGTGCTGCTGAGGTCGGTGGTGTGGGGCAGTTGCGCCACCAGCGGAATCACAACAATAATCGTGGTGAAGCGCAAAAGCTGCACCAGCGAGACAAAGGCAGTGTTTTTGCTATAGTCGGCGGCGATGCTGGCCATGACGCCAATGTTGCCGGGGGTGGTGGCCAGCACACCCGTCAGCAGATCGACTTTTTCTAAGCGGGAATAGAGGGAGCCGATGAGGCCTCCACTGGCCAGCAGTGTAAGCCCTAGCAATACCAGCACAGGAATTTGGGCCGAGAGCGCTGCCAGGCTCGATTGACGAATCGAAAAGCCGATCGCCAGCCCAATCAACACCTGACCGATTTTTCTGAGGGTTTTGTTGGGCAGAGCAGGCCGATGAAACCAGGTGCGATCGCCATAAAACACCAGCGCCCCCGCCCCTACCCCGCCCAAAATCCACGCGCCGCCGCTCAGCCCCAGCGTGATCAGCGCCAGCCCAATGAGTCCGGCTAGCAAAACTTCAGCGATCGCTCGCAAAACCTGGACGCGCAGGCTGCTTTGAAGATCAGCGGCGATCGCCTCGATCGTGTCGCTTGGGGTATCGATCGGCGTGTTGATTGGCGTGTTGATCGGCGTGTCGATCGGCGGCTCGGTCAGGTCGGTCATACTGGATAACCACATTGCGGCAAACTCACCACAACATCCTGGGATGAGTGTATAGCAATCGACCGCCAGAAAATCACGCCAGCCTGAGGACAGTCCCAAACCTGACCCGTCGCAGAACCCGCAGCAGTTTGGGGCAGTCCCAAAACCCTTTAGTCTAAAACCCCTGAAGGCGATCGCCCTGGTTTATCCCTGCCGCTGTGCTTGAACCCACAGCCGGAACTGCTTGACTAGGTTATTTTCACCAATGGCTGGCTGCGTTTTATCTTTGGAAAACCGCAGCGACAAAAAGCGGTTTAGGTCGGCAGCGGTGAGTTGGGGCAAAGCTGCACTGCGATCGCTCACAACGTACTGACCGTCACAGAGTTGATGCATCGTGAGCGATCGCCCATCATAACGCCACACTTCTGGAACTCCCAGATCGGCGTAGATTGAAAAGCGATTCATCGAGCTACTGGTAATATCGACTTCCACTGCCAAATCGGGCGGCGGCAAATGTGCCAGATCGATTTGGTCTGTGTTTCGCACCAGCGATTCATGCTGAATGTAATAGCACTGGTCAGGCTCTAGCCCTTTCGCCAGATCTGCTCGTCCACAGGTTCGCGAACCTAGGCTTCGAATCTCCAAATCGAGTTCTTCAGTCGCGGCCTCAATTAAGCGACCGAGCAGCTTTTTGTAAGTCTCATGGGGATCGAGCGGCATCCGAATTTCGAGTGTGCCACGGTCATAGGTGAGCCGAACTCTAGGTTCAGATTCAAAGTCTTTCACCAACGACTGGTAGCTTTGCCAGCTTATGTTTCCCAAAACAACGCGGTCTGGGCTTTGAATCAGGGCTGCGGTCATGGCATTTCCCAAACACCAGCTAGCCCTAGTCTACAGTAGACCGCAGGAGATGTGGGCGGACAAATCGCCGCTATTTTCCAGCTTGCATTAGTGGATTTTTGCAACAAAATCCCGAAAGTACCCTTCAGAGGAATGAGGAATACCTTAGGCAGCCGACACAATGGAAGTCGAGCTGATCCTGTTAAGCCCGTTCATATGCTCAGATTTTAGAGAGGGTCTTCTCTAGTTCATCTATTTTAGGAGCCATTCTTCATGCATCATCTTTGTCGTTCTGGCTGTCAGTGTTCGTTTATTCCCCCGGTTGTGGCTGAGCACTTGGCTCGCAAAGGCGTGGACGATGCCCGCGTGAGCTATCAGCAGAGCCGCAAGATGCGCGAAAAGCGAAAAGCGACTGCGGCGGCCGTCAGCATGGCCACCTTTACGGGGGCGGCTCCGGTGGGGAAGGGCGATCGCCTCGTCTACGACTGCAAACAAACCTGGCAGCAGCGGCTGAAGCTGGTGCGTGGGGAAGTCGATCCCGACACTAGCGATGCCGATGTGGATGTGATTCACAAATACGCAGGCATTGTCCGCGAATATTTCCAGACCGTCATGGGGCGCAACTCCATCGACAATCTAGGCATGGATTTGATTCTGAACGTGCATTTTGGCGTGCGCTATCTCAACGCCTTTTGGGATGGTGACGAGATGACCTTCGGCGACGGCGACGGCAAAATTTTCAGCAGTTTTGCCAACTCTCTGGATGTGGTGGCCCACGAGCTAACCCACGGCGTGATCCAGTTCACCGCCAATCTAGAATATAAAGGTCAATCGGGCGCGCTGAACGAGCACTTTGCTGATGTGTTTGGCACGGCTATTACTCAATATGCTCAAGGGCAAACTGCCAGCACTGCGGATTGGCTGATTGGCGACGAAATCATGGGCCCGACTCTGTATGGCGAGGCGCTGCGGTCGATGAAGGAGCCGGGCACGGCCTACGACAACGAACTTCTGGGCAAAGACCCGCAGCCCAGCCACATGCGCGACTATTTCAGCGGGCCAGAAGATAACTTTGGTGTGCATATTAATAGCGGCATTCCCAACAAGGCGTTTTATCTGACCGCGATCGAAATTGGCACCGACAGCGCGGCGCTGATTTGGTTTGAGGCGTTGCAAAAACTTTGGCCCACAGCCCAGTTTGACGATGCCGTCGCCGTAATCGTGACGGCGGCCCGCGAGTTGACCCGTGATGGCAAAGTGCCCCTCGGCTCGCCGCAGGTGGTGCGGGCTGCATTCAAAGCGGTTGGACTGCCGATTGGAGCCAGCGTTTAAGGGCGATCGCCCGCTCCAGACTCGCCCCCCAACTGGGAAAAAGCATCAGAGTAGGTTAATTCTGGGGCAGTCCTTCAGCAGACTGCCCCAAGCTCCACGGCTGTTCCACAATTCAGCCAAACCCTTAGGCGACCTTTTCCTTGGAGGATGAGTCTGGATTCACCTCTGTTGGGGTCGCCAGTTCTGAGTCCCCAAGTGCTGGGTCTACCGGTGTTTCGGGTTGGTCATCCGTTTCGGGCAGGCCCTTGATACGGCGGTAGATTTTTTCGTATTCGCGGGCGGAGTGATCCCAGGCGAAGTTTTGATGCATGGCGCGCTGCTGGAGCGATCGCCACTGGTCTTTGTACTGGAAGCCTTCCCAGGCGCGGATCATACAGGTGTATAGATCCAGCGGCTCGTAGCGGTCAAAGCAGTAGCCCGTGCCTTCATTTTCCGACGGGACATGATGCTGCACTGTGTCTACCAGTCCGCCCGTGCGCCGCACGATGGGAATCGAGCCATAGCGCATAGCAATCATCTGGCTGATGCCACAGGGTTCAAACCGGGAGGGCATGAGGAAAGCATCGGTGCCCGCGTAGATGCGGCGGGCCAGGGTGTCGTTGTGCAGCAGGTAGACGGCGACGCGACCGGGGTGACGGGATGCAATATGCCACAGCTCGGTTTCGTAATAGCGATCGCCCGTGCCCAGCACCACGACCTGCCCATCGGTGTAGGAAATGAACCGATCGAGCATCTGGATCACCAGATCCAGCCCTTTTTGCTCCACCAGGCGCGTTACCATGCCCAGCAAAAAGGCTTTGGAATTTACTTCTAGCCCTAGCTCTTCCTGAAGCGCAATTTTGTTTTCACGGCGATTTTCCAGGGTGTCAGCGGTGAAATTTTGGGGAATCTGGCGATCGATCGCGGGGTCAAACAGACCCAGGTCAATGCCGTTCAAAATTCCCGTCAGCTTGCCGCTGATATAAGACAGCAGCCCTTCTAGCTGTTCGCCATACTCCGGCGTTTTGATCTGCTCGGCGTAGGTGGGCGAAACCGTCGTCACCATGTCGGCAAACTGCACCGCTGCCGCCATCGTGTTGTGCCCCTGCATATACCACGGGCACCAGGTCATTTGCTCCAGTCGCCAGCGCCACGGCCCCTGATAGGCCAGGTTGTGAATCGTGAAAACGGTCTTGATGTCGGGCGTTTCGTGCATCCAGACCGGAATCATGCCCGCGTGCCAGTCGTGGCAGTGAATCACGTCCGGTCGCCAATAGTTCCAGGCAAATTCCGAGGCGGCGTTGGCAAACAGCGTGAACCGCCAGTCTTCATCTTCCCCGTAGTAAATGCGGCGAGGGGTAAAGGCAGGATGCCCAAACAGGTAAACGGGCACGTCGGTTTTGGGCAGCTTGCTCTCAAAAATCTTGAAATTCTGGAACATCGCCGTGCCCGTCCAGACGGGCTTTTTGGGCACGTCCATTTTGTCCGGCATAAAGCCGTAGTAGGGCATGAAGATGCGCACATCGTGCCCCATCTGTCGCAATACTTTGGGCAGAGCGCCGACCACGTCGCCCATGCCGCCTGCCTTTGCCACTGGAGCCGCCTCGGCAGCTACAAACAAAATCCGCATCGTGACCCCCCTGAGTCTCCCGAACGTCTCGGTTGTGCATCCATGCTCTAGCGCGACGCACAACACCTAAACCCTAGCAAGTTTCGGTAACGTTTTCGTAATTATTTGAACGGAACTTGGGGGCGATCGCCAGAGTTAGGGGTCAGGGGTTAGGGGTTAGGAGTTAGGCAACTTTACGTCCCCAGGAGAGATTAATAAACGCGGCGGCCGGAGTAATTACCGGGCGGGCTGTAGCGACATACCAAAATATCGTTGCCGCCAGCAGTGGAGAGGGCGCAGCCGACGTGGGTCGTGTCGCGCCAGATGATTTGGGTGTAGTGGCCCACGTCGGCCCAGTTGCCTGTCGTGCTGACGTTGGGGAAGATGCCAGGGCGGAAATACTGCTGCTCGTCCCCCCAGCCCGTCACCATGTCGTCGTAGGAAAAGTAGCCCGCGGTGCCCATCCAGAGGTTTTCGCCTTCGCCTGTGCCCTGGCTATGCTCCAGGCGGCGACCGCCTCGCTCGGCTAGCTCATCTGCCCAGCCCTGGGCGTTTTGCGCCAGATCGGCCGACCATTCCAGCGGGGGCAGGTTTAGCTCGGCGCGATAGCGATTGTGGGAAGCCAGCAGGGTGTCCACAAAAGCGTCGGCGGAGCGATTAGCCCGACGCTGGGCGACTTCAACCGCAGCGGACTGGGGCGATCGCTCGAAATGGCCCAGTGCCTGCTCGGTGGCCGTTGCCTGTCGATTGAGCCAGCCCATGCCCAGCAAGAGCAGCAGTCCGGTTAATCCAGCGAAGCCAGTTTGCAGTCGTTTATCCATGATTTTTCCAGGTATATCCTGGCCCATGACTAAGGAGAACTGGCGATCGCCCCTTAAACATGCACTAGAAATATGCACACAAAATGGGGCAATGCGCTACGTCTCATGATGCATTGCCCATTTCGCAAGTTCCTGAGTTGCGTCCTGGTTTGCCCAAACTCTATCTAGAGGAGTAGGGATTAAGGATTGGGGATCAGGGTTTAGGGATGAGGTTTCAGAAATCGGGGTTTAGGGTTTCGAGCCTGACAACCCCTAACCCCTAACCCTTAATCCCTAACCCCGCTGAATCGTGGCGAAGATTTCGTCTAGCACGGCCTGTGCGCCCTGGTCTTTGAGGCGGTGGGCCAGCTCAACCCCAAGCTGTTCGGCCGTGTCTGTAGCACCCGAAACAGTGTCTTTGATCAGAGTTTGCCCATCTAGGCTTGCCACTAGTCCGGTGAGCGTCAGTGTGTCGCCCTCGATCACGGTGTTAACGCCGATGGGCACCTGACAGCCTCCTTCGAGTTCCCGCAAGAAGGCACGTTCGGCATGGCAGCGCTGGGCCGTAGGCGTATGCTCCAGCACCTTCAGCACGCTGAGAATATCGGGGTCTTCGGTGCGGCATTCGATGCCCAAAGCGCCCTGCCCCACCGCGTGCAGCGACACATCACTGGGAATATTTTGATGAATGCGATCGCCCATGCCCAGCCGCTTTAGCCCGGCCACTGCCAGGATCAGCGCGTCATATTCGCCGGCGTCTAGCTTTGCCAGCCGCGTGTTCAGGTTGCCCCGCACGTCTTTGAACGCCAGGTGGGGATAGTGGTGTCGCAGTTGCGCCAGTCGTCGCAGCGATGAAGTGCCAATCACTGCGCCTTTGGGCAGCGTGGCTAGCTGCTTGTCTTTGTGATTTTCATGCACCACCAGCGCATCGGCAGGGTCTTCGCGCTCGGTCACGCAGCCCAGCATCAGCCCCTCCGGCAGGTTTGTCGGCAAGTCTTTGAGCGAATGCACGGCAAAGTCAATGTCGCCGCTGAGCATCCCCACTTCTAGCTCTTTGGTAAACAAGCCCTTGTCGCCAATTTTGGCCAGCGCCACGTCCAGAATCTTGTCGCCCTGAGTGCTCATAGTGTGCACTTCAAAGGTGCGATCGGGGAAGGCCTTTTGTAGCTCGGACTGCACCCAGTGGGTCTGCACCAGGGCAAGCTGACTTTTGCGGGAACCGATGCGAATGGTACGGGGAGGACTGGCGATCATGTGCGAAGAAATGTATACAAAAAACTGCGAAATGTTAAGCAGGCCGTAGATTTGAGGCATTTTTGAGCCAACTACCAGCTTACCGTAGGGTGGACCACCCCAACGGCCAATCCTAGCGATCGCCCACGACCGAATTACCGCCCCACATGATAGGGACAGACCCACCCGAATTGCCCAGCGGCTAGCTAGCGGTTGATTTCATCGGCTGACCGAAAGATGTTGAATAGGGCGCTTAAGGGATTCAGAATTGCGTTTGCAGCGCCACCAATCACCCCCAGCACGTCGGTCGTTCTGGAACGCTGTGAGGGGCTGACCACCACAATGTCGTTGCTGCGGAGGATCGGATTCGTCTCCTCGCTGAGGTTGGCGGACAGATCGACGGGAATCTCGCGGCGGGCCACGCTGCCGTCTGAGTTGAGCCGAATCAACGTGACCTTGCCCGTGGAAGCGCGCACGTTGTCAAATCCGCCGGCCGCCAAAATTGCCTGATTCAGTGAGGTATTGGGCGCGACCGACACCGCGCCAGGGCGGACAACCTCGCCGACCACGTTGACGCTAATTGTGTCGGGGGAAAAGCTGGCGGCGGCGAGACGCTGACTTTCACCCGGATCTAGCGCTGTCGCTGTGGGCACAATCACCGTATCACCATCCCGCAGGGTGACGTTTTGCTGCAAATTTCCCGACTGCAAAAACGCCCACAGGTCTACTAAAATCACTTCTTCTGTGCCGTTAATTCGCGGGCGACGCACCTCCACGCTCCGCACATCTGCCAGTTGCGTAATGCCGCCAGCGGTTTGAATCGCCTCGATCACGGTACGCAGTTCCCCCGCTCGCGCCTCGCCTCGCGTCTCCTGGGTGGCTTGCCCGGCCGGGCCCGTGCCCACGCTTTGCCCCGTGGTATAGGCTCCCGGACGATTCACCTCGCCCACGATCGCCACTCGCATGGGGCGCGGCGTCAGCAGCGTCACCGTCACAATCGGCTCTCGAATAAACTCGGCATAGCGGGCGGCGATCGCATCCGACGATTCTTGCAGGCTCAGTCCGCGCACGTTGACTTTGCCAATCCACGGCAGATTCAGCGAACCATCCACCAGCACCGAGTAGCGGGCATTTTCGCCGCTCAGGTTGGGCACGTTAAAGATGTCGATCTGCACCGCATCGCCTGCGCCCAGCACATAATCTGATTCGTAGTTGGGCGGCAAGGGACGGCCCCCTGGCTGCAAGGGGACAGACTCCTGAGCAGGCACAGCACCTGTGTTTACAGGAGCCGCCGTTTGAGCCAGGACAGGGGCGGCATAGAGCATGACCAATCCAGAGGCGATCGCCCTGACCCATTGACGAGAGGTTCGTTGAGCAAGCACCCGATCTCTAGATATTGAAGATATTGATATTGAAGATATTGACGAACTTTCAGGAACTACGAAAAACATGGCTTGTTTAGACCTCATAGTAAACCTGACGCTTCCAAGAGCCAGGAGGGGGCATTAAGGGCTATGGGGCGGATTTAGAAGGGCGATCGCCGCAACCGTCAAGCAATTAACGGCAATGGCTCATTGCCCAACAGCGATAGATAACGGCATTGCAAAGCGCTGTTGCAACATTAACAGGACTTACGCAGTTGAAACGAGTTCTGTAGATTCTGGATGATTTTTCGCGGGCTGCGCCCGCGAAAAATCATCCAACTGCGTAAGTCCTAATTAATATAGCAGTGCTTTTGAAAGAGCAAAATCACCACCGGCCGCCCCGCTTTCGCCCCCCAATAAAACTGGGTAACCCCGCTTACCGCAGAGCTACCCAAAATGTTGCAACCTTCAAGAGCTTGGGCGGGTATGAGCCATTGCTGGCTCTTCTACCCGGCCCGTTCCACCCTCAATTAATCGAATCGGAGTGACCCAGCTCAGGGGCTAGATCAAAGCGGGAACCTTTGCCGGAGCAAAGTAGGCATCTTGCTCAGCCCGCAGCTTGTCGCACAGGCGACCCGCCGGAATTTCTACATCGTCGTAGGTCAACACCTGATCGCGAGGGATATCTCGCTTGAGGCGACAGCCTTCGGCCAAGCCCATCGGCAGCAACCGCTCCGCCTGAGTAATTTCCGCCGTTTCGCACTGCCCATAGGTCATGTAGTAGCCGATGCCGTCCAGCGTTTCGCCCGCCTTCAGGTCGATCTTGGCAGTCGTCACTACTTCCACTTTGGGCCCAGCAATCGGAGCCAAGACCGCATCCTGGAACAGCACCACCCGCGCCACCGACAGCGGCACCTCAAAATGACAGAGGTGATACGGCGTGTAGAAGCTGTAGAGCGGGCCATCCCCCAGCTTGTAATAGCTTAGATAGTGCTTGTGATACTTATCTTCTTGCGTCGCAAACACGAACACGCCCGGCCCCGGTTTGGCACCCACCACATAATCGACAATGCCGCCCAATTCCTTGAGCTGGTCGATGTCATAGAGGTGGGTGGCTTCATCTACGTGCCCCGTGAAGTCGTAGCCCAGCATTCCTCGTTTGGCGATGGTCATCCCGGTGGCATTCGCGACGATCGCCTGCTCAAAGGAAATCTTAGTCCCGTCAGCAAAACTCGTCACCATATGTGCCTTCTGTCCCCACTTTTGAGCAAACCCTGCCTGGGTGGTGGGATTGCGATAGGGGTCTTGCAAACCTTTGATATTGCCGCAGACAAGTGGCGTCATGCCAATGCTTTTGACAAAGCGATAGAGATTCATTTCCACGCCTGGCTGATCGCCATCACAGGCGGAGAGAATCACGCCAGCGCGATCGGCATAGACCTTTAAGATGGGGCCAATCGTACTATCCAGCTCTGCGTTCATCAGCACGACGTGCTTTCCATGCTGAATCGCCTCCAGCACTGCGCCCGCAGCAAACTCAATGGTGCCCGTCACCTCAATGAGGGCATCAATGCCTTGCGCTTTGCACAGTAAGGATGCGTCATCGGTAATAGCGTACTGCCCGCTGGCGATCGCCCCTTCTAGCTGCTCAACGGTGTTTACCACGCAGACGTTCTCTACACCAGACTCGTCATAGGCCCGTTTAGCATTCTCCAAATCGCGGCTAAACACAGCCACCAGATCCATCCCTGGCACAGAATTAATCATCTGATTGGCAATGCCCCAACCCATAAAGCCAGAGCCAATCATGCCAACCCGCACAGGATTGCCAGCTTCAGCCCTTGCCTTCAAAGCCGTGTCTACAATAAACATGGTTAAACTCCTACAGGCGCAGTTTCAAGTAATGCCCAGGACGCATCCTTCTCCGAAATCACCGCGACGGGCAGCGGCCAGCGAATTCCAAAAATCGGATCGTTATATCTAGCTCCGCGCTCGCATCCTGGCGTATAAAACTCGCTGACGGCGTACATCACTTCGGCATCATCCGTCAGCGTTTGATAGCCGTGGGCAAACATCTCCGGCACATATAGCGCCCTACCATTATCTGGCGTCAGCTCCACGCCCACATGCTGCAAATAGGTTGCCGAGTCAGGACGCATGTCGATGATGACATCATAAACTGCGCCTCGAATGCAGCGAATCAGCTTGGTTTCCGTTGCAGGTGCCACTTGGTAGTGCATTCCTCTCAGCGTTCCTTTCGCTTGGTTAAACGACAGGTTGCACTGAGCCACAAACGGCTTCAGTCCGTGGTCTTCAAATTCCTTGCCACAAAAGGCTCTGGCAAAATATCCCCGGTCATCGGACTTGCGATCCAGGTCGACAATGAAAGCACCTTTTAGGTGCGTTTCGGTAAACAGCATGAACAGACCTCTCTGATGGTGTTAATGGGTTGCTGTCAGCGGTGCAACGTCTGCACAATCAGTCGGGGGTGGTGGCGCGACAAGGGTTTGATAGCGATTAATTTGGGCTTCTACGACCGGACGAATGTCTGGGCTTTGAATGTACGCCCGATAGAACTCAACAATCCACTCCAGCGCCGTCGCCAAGTTTAGCTGGGGATACCAGTTGAGCCGAGCTTTGGCTTTAGAGCAGTCGAGCTTTAGATAATGCGCTTCGTGGGGATGGTGTGCAACATCGACTTCCCAGGATGCGCCCTCGCCCCAAAGTGCAGTCAGATGATCGACAATCCAGGAAACGGGCCGCGCATCTTCGTCATTGGGGCCGAAGTTCCAGCCTTCTGCGTACTTCGGCCCTTCCTGCCAAAGTCGCTCCGCCAAAGTTAAGTAACCGCTTAACGGTTCCAGGACATGCTGCCAGGGACGAATGGCGTGGGGACTGCGAATGAGAACCGGCTGCCGAGCCTGAATCGCCCTCAGAATATCGGGAATCAGGCGATCGCTCGCCCAGTCGCCGCCGCCAATCACGTTGCCGGCCCGAACGCTAGCCACCGCCACCCGATGGCGATCGTATTCCTCAGGTGGGAAAAACGAAGAGCGGTAGGCAGCAGTGACCAGTTCGGCGCATCCCTTGCTGCTAGAGTAGGGGTCGCGTCCGCCCATCGGCTCGTCTTCTCGGTAGCCCCAGACCCACTCCCGATTTTCGTAGCACTTGTCGGTCGTAATCACGACCACAGAACGCACGCTCTCGGTATGGCGGACTGCCTCTAGCAGGTTGACTGTGCCCATCACGTTGACGGCATAAGTCTCGACCGGGTTGGCATAGGAGTAGCGCACCAAAGGCTGAGCCGCCATGTGGATGACAATCTGCGGCTGATGTTCCACCATGACATGCTGAAGCTTTTCAAGCTCACAGATATCGCCAATGATCGAGGTCATACCATCAGCGACATGGGCGGCTTCAAACAAACTCGGATGGGTAGGTGCTGGCTGCGAGTAGCCGATGACCGTTGCCCCTAAGCGTCGCAGCCAAAGCGAAAGCCAGCTTCCCTTAAAGCCGGTATGCCCCGTCAGCAAAACTTTCTTACCGTTCCAGAATTTTGGCTCCATTTCGCCTCTCAGGTTCGTAGACTGCGTGAGAGGGCTGCAATCCTCTACTTAAGGAACTTTAGAACTTACGCAGTTGGTTGAATTTGCACAGGAAACACTTGCGCAAATTCAACCCGCTTTCAGCATTTCATGCGTCAAATCCGTAAGTCACCAACTGATTAATCAACTGGATTGGATGGACTTAAATAAACCCACGATGCAGACCGATCAACCAGTGAAAGTAAGCAAAAGTCTTGTCAGCCCTGTTTTAGTTTTTGTAGGTTTTTATGGATCGCTCTTTCAGCATTTGCGAATTCTTTCAAACAGACTTACCAGGTTTTCCAGGGCGCATTCCCGCTAAACCATAGGTCTTCAAGGTATTTCTTGTCGCGCAGGGTGTCCATGGGCTGCCAAAAGCCTTCGTGCCTGTAGGCGGAGAGTTGGGACATGTGCGCTAGCTTTTGCAGCGGCTCTTGCTCCCATACGGTGGAATCATCTTCAACGTAGTCAATCACTTGCGGTTCTAGCACAAAGTA
Source organism: Cyanobacteria bacterium J069 (assembly GCA_003695655.1). Lineage (GTDB taxonomy): Bacteria > Cyanobacteriota > Cyanobacteriia > Elainellales > Elainellaceae > Thermoleptolyngbya. The sequence goes on along the minus strand of RFIF01000614.1, from coordinate 12,585 downwards.
GCCGCCATTGATCCAGGCTCCGTCGCCGACGGGCTTTTCGTGAAACTGGGCGATTTTGGTTTGCTCTTCGCTGAGGGCGATCGCCCCAAAACGACCCTGTGGCTGTACGGCAGTTAGCGTTGCGAGAGTAGATTGCTGCTTATGAAACTCAACGAGTTCGGTGATGTTGACATTGCTTACACCATCTCCGTAAGTAAAGCAAAAAGTTTCATTACCAATGTGCTCTCGCACGCGCCGCAGACGACCGCCAGTCATGGAGTTTTCGCCTGTGTCTACTAGCGTCACCCGCCAGGGTTCGGCATAGCCGGAGTGAATATTCATCTGGTTAAATCGCATGTCAAATGTGACATCCGACATCCGCAGAAAATAGTTGGCAAAATATTCTTTAATCACGTAACCCTTATAGCCGCAACAAATAATGAAGTCGTTAATGCCGTGGGCAGCATAGATCTTCATGATGTGCCAGAGAATGGGCTGTCCGCCCACCTCGACCATCGGCTTGGGCTTGATAGATGTTTCCTCGCTCAAGCGAGTCCCCAAACCTCCAGCTAAGATGACTGCCTTCATAGGGTTACCCTGCTAAACTTACCTAAGTCCTATTCTTAAGTAGTCCTTTCTGAATGCTCGTAAAATTTCAGGGGTTTGTGATGAAGATAAAATAAAGTCTAGGGAAATTATACGGACTTTTTTAAATGCCTTTTTTCCAGGAATAACGACACTTAAACCCTGGTTTGTCCAAACTTTTCTTCCTGATTGACTATCAAACCTCGAATCGCCCTCATGCCAACCCCTCTTCCAGAGCGGGAGAGAAGGGCTTCAGGTCTAGTTTTATGCTCCGGTTTCCCTTTTGCTGCTCTGGCAGAAGGGGATGAGGGAACGGGTTGGTCAGTTAACCCGCTTTTTCCCGGTTTGCTGTATCGTTGGAAGCCATCAGCTTTGTGAGGCTGCGGCTGGCTGTTTAAGAAACCCTGACTTTTATCAGGCTTTTACCGGCTTTTACAGATGGACTATAAATTGGCGATCGCCACACTTTCCATCTGCTCCGCCAGCGGAAAACCAAACACCCGCGCATAGAAATAGAGTTCGCCATCTAGCGCTCGTTTGATATTCTCGGCTTTGCGGAAGCCGTGCTGCTCTCCTTTAAACAAGACGTAGGCCACAGGCAAGCCTTTTTCCTGAAGCGCATTAACCATCATCTCTGCCTGGTTGGGCGGCACGATTTTGTCTTCGTCGCCCTGGAAGAAAATTAGTGGGCAGTTGAGCCGATCGATGGCATGGATGGGCGATCGCTCGATATACAGATCGCGCCGTGCCGGATAGGGGCCAATTAGCCCGTCGAGATAGCGCGATTCAAACTTGTGGGTGTCTTTGGCTAGAGCTTCTAAATCGCTGACGCCGTAGTGGCTAGCCCCAGCTTTGAACAGATCGCGGAAGGCCAGCGCCGCCAGTGTGGTGTAGCCGCCCGCGCTGCCGCCGTCGATGCAGAGGCGATCGCCATCCACCAGCCCTTGTTCTGCCAGATACTTCGCCCCATTCACGCAGTCATCCACGTCCACGATGCCCCAGTTGCCCTTTAGCCGTTCGCGATAGTCGCGCCCGTAGCCCGTGCTGCCGCCATAGTTCACGTCCAAAATGGCGATGCCCCGACTCGTCCAATATTGAATGCTGGGGCTAAAGGTGGCACTGGTGGCGGCGGTGGGGCCGCCGTGAATTTTCACCAGCAGGGGCGGTTTTTCGCCTGCGGGCGCAGTAAAGTCCTGATTTTGCGGTGGATAGAAAAAGCCGTGGGCGGTGAGTCCGTTTGTGGTGGGGAACTCGATGGCCTGGGGTACAGAAATGTAGCCCGCGTCGATCGCTAGCGTGCTGGAGCGGCGCAGTTCGGTGATTTGCCCAGTGGATAGATCGAGATGGGCGATCGCCCCTGGCGTCGTGGGCGAACCGGCCCCAAACACCACCGCAGAACCGGAAACCTGAATCCCACCAATGCTGGTGTAAGGGGTTGGAATTTCGGTGAGGACTAGCGTGCGGGGGTGCAGCCGCGCCAGTTTTGAAACACCACCTTCGCTGTAGGTGCAAATTAGCGAGTCTGCCGACTCAAAGCCGTAAGTAGTCATGCCAAACACCCACAGCGGCAAGCCAAATTCTGACGCTTTAGGGCACAGCGGCTCTGGCGTGGCCGTGTCAAAGTTCCAGCGGTAGAGGTTCCACCAATTCGTGCGATCGCTTACAAAGTACAGTTCACCATCGGGCGACCACTCCGGCTGAAAGATCGACTCCGCCTCACTGCCGATGAGGTTTTGCGGTTCGCCCAGGCTGCCGTCTGCGTTGACCGTTGTCACCCACAGCGTTGTTCCGTCCCACGGCATGTTGGGATGATTCCAATCAATCCAACACAGCCGAGAGCCGTCGGGACTGAGTCGGGGATAGGCGTAGAAGTCTCGCCCCGACACCAGCACTGTTCCTGCGTCCAGCGCTTCGCCCGCAGATGAGAGGTCAATCGAGACGATAGCATTCACGGGTTCATGATCATCCGCAGAATGATCTTCGCGCACGCAGATCAGTCGATTTCGCACCGGATCAAACACGGCATCGGCATAGCGAAATTCACCGGCTGGCGTCAGTGGTTGAGGCGCTTGCTCCTGGCGCTGCTGATACAATCGCTGGTCAGCAAAGTTTGAAAAATACACAATGCCGTCTTGGACGATGTATGCACCGCCGCCATATTCATGCACGCGAGTGCGAACGTTGAACGGCATAGGCGTTAGATCGGTGGTTGAACCGCTGGGCGATCGCCGCACAACCACGCTGCGCCCGCCCTCCGTCGGTCGTCCTTCACTCCAGTAGATCGCTTCTCCATCTAGCCGCACCTCACCCAGTCGAATGCTGCCTGCCACAATCAGGTCTGAGCTAATTGGTGACTTCCAGGAGCCAAAAGGAGCAGTTTGCGATGTTTTCATAGATTTCCCTACGGTGCCTCGGTCAAAACGGCGAGCCTCAAGCAGCTCAACTGATCTGGCTGCTTGTCTGGCGACCACCCGTCTAGCTGCCAATGTATCGCAGAATAGCGTTGAGTTCCCTGTTTTGCAGATATTATTAGGCTGCAAACTTTAGGCAGCGAGTCAACGCCTAAAGAGTCGGTTGAGCGATCGCCCAGTGGGTTTCCCAATGAATCACCCAGTGGATTTCCCAGTAGATCACCCAGCGGGTTTCCCAATGAATTACCCAGTGGGTTTCCCAATGGATCGCCCATAAGATCGCCCAATGGATCACCCAGAATACGCATCGTACACCTCATGCCTATTCTGGCGTCGAAAGACACTTCATCTCGAGGAGCACCCGCATGAAGGTCGCTGTTTTTAGTACCGAGCCTTACGATCGTCAATTTTTAACGGCTGCCAACGCGGCGGCAGGAGCGCCCCACGAACTGGTTTATTTTGATGTCCGCCTGGAACTCAAAACCGCGGTGCTGGCGGCTGGCTTTCCTGCTGTCTGCGTGTTTGTGAACGATGAGGTAAACGCTGAAACCCTCGATGTCTTGGCATCCCAGGGAACTCGACTAATTGCACTCCGCTGCACCGGATATAACAATGTTGACCTAGCAGCCGCAGACGCACTGGGCATCAAAATCGTGCGAGTGGTTGTCTACTCGCCCTATTCCGTCGCCGAACACGCGGTTGGGCTGATTCAAATGCTCAACCGTAAGCTCTATCGAGCCTACAGTCGGGTGCGAGACGACAATTTTTCTCTCAATGGTCTACTGGGCTTTGACCTGCATGGCAAGACCGTGGGCGTGGTGGGCACGGGCAAAATTGGGATCATCTTTGCCCAAATTATGCAGGGCTTTGGCTGTCGTCTGCTGGGCTATGACCCTTACCCAAGTCCTAAGTTTGAAGCCTTAGACGGTGCTCGGTATGTAGACCTGCCAGAGTTGCTGTCCCAGTCGGATATTATCTCGCTGCACTGTCCGCTGACCCCAGAAAATGATCATTTGATTAATGCCACTACCGTTGAGCAGATGAAAAATGGCGTAATGCTGATCAACACCAGCCGGGGAAAGCTGATCGACACCAAAGCGGCCATCCACGGCATCAAATCTGGCAAAATCGGCTATCTGGGTATTGATGTTTACGAAGAAGAGGCGAATTTATTTTTCCGCGACCTGTCGGATACAGTGATCCAAGACGATACATTTCAGCTTTTGCAGTCTTTTCCAAACGTGGTTATAACAGCACATCAGGCGTTTTTCACCCGCGAAGCGCTGAACGATATCACCACGACGACGATCGCCAGCATCAGCGATTTTGAGCAGGGCAATCCCCTCAAAGATGAAGTGAAGCCGTCAGAAAAGGCTGCCGTTTAAGCATTTCAGAACCGCAAGTGGTGCTGCGAAAACAGCGGAATGATTTGGCATAAAGTTCCCAGTCATCCCGCTTTAGATCATTCTAAAAATCGATCGCCGTTTAGGGTCTATGAGGGCGATCGCGGCGGTGGCGGTGGTTTCACCCCGTTTGGGGGATGTGCAGCGTGATGCCCTGCGGCGAGCGAGGGTTCTCTGAATGGTTGGGAGGCTGGAGCGGGGGGTATGGCTGCTGGCGATGGGGCCACCTGAGAGGCGATCGCTTCAGGTGCTGTCCGCTCAGGAAAGGCACATTCGACGACGACTTTGATATTGCAGCCCGCCGTGCCAGTGGCGATGTAAGGCACACCGCCCACACCACTAACATTCACCCCAAACTCCAGCGTGACCCGCTTTACATCAGCCATTGCGGCATCACGAAAGGCATTGAGCGTGTACTGTGTGTAGGTTTTAATCGTGCTTTCGATCGCCTGAAAGCTTTGCGCCATTTGGTTGTTTGGGTTGGGTCGATGCCATCCTTTGGACGTGCGAGTCGTTTCTTCAGTCGGTTCAGATGGATACGCAGCACCATTCCCGCTGTCATACGGAGATGGTGAAACGGCCTGTATGTCATCCGTCGCCTCGACGTAGATCACGCTACCATCTTCAAGCTGTATTGGTTGCAGTTTAGGCATTTTCAATCCTGTCAATAACTCCTCATCCCCCGCACCCGCTATCGGCATCAGTCACGACCCTGTTGGACTACATCCCTAGTTAAGATAGTCCTGCGTGAAAGTACGGATGAAAGCAGCCTGGGCAGGCTAACGGATACCGGAGCGGGGCTGTGCTTCGAGCATAGACCGGTTGAGGAGTGACCCGCACGAGAGTCAGACCCCCCACCGGGTTGGGGCAGGAGAGGGGATGAAGGAGGAAGGCCGTTGCTCACTTAGGTCGGTCTAGACAGGGACTAGACCGGGCAAGGCGTGCTGGTGGCTTGGCGGAGGCGAACGAGGGCTTGCCAGGCGGCACCCTGGTCGAGCAGATGGGCAGCGAGAGCGATCGCCTCATGCATCTCTCCAGCTTTGCCACAGCGCCACAGATAAAAGCCCGCATTCCATAGCACCGACTCGCGCAGCTCACATGGCTTGCCCTGCAAGACTTCTAACATATCTTCGACCGCCGCCGCAGGACTAGCCAGCGGCACATTTTTGCCACCCATGCCATAGTCATAAGGATGGAGATGCAGCCGCTCTATTTCGCCCGCCGGGACACCCGCACCCAGCGCCGGGACACCCGCACCCAGCCCAGTTGCACCCAGCCCAATGATGGCGGTGCGCTCACGCGGCAGGTCGCAGCTTCCTTCCAGTCCTTTGACTGTGGTGTAGACGGCGGTGCCACGCAGGGCAAAGGCTGACCGGGCCATGCCCTCCGTCGGCGGATGGACAAATCCCACTACTACATGGCCAGACCCGGCGTAGGGCGACCACATCAGCTCCAGCGTGGCAAAGGGTGGGCGTTTGCCGATTTGGTCGCGATATTCGACCAGCGCTTGCCCTAGTGGAAAGTGGCCGGGCATGTAAACAAAGCCGATGCCTGTGGTCTCCAGGACACCCTGCACCTGAGCCAGAGAAAGTGTCATCCAATCGACGCCTAGCCCGGCCCACAGCGCCGCCAGCGGAACTCCTTCTTTGGTGGGCATGATGCCGCCGCCATGCTGAATCACGGGCTGGCCAGCAGCAACCAGCAGCAGCGCAGTGACCAAACTCAGGGGCAGCGTGCGATCGCGCCCGTCATAGGGTGCGTTGAGGATGAGTACGGGGCGATCGCCAATGGACTGGAGCCGGGGTGCCAGCTCGTCGTAGGCATCCAGCATTCCCGCCAGCTCGGTTCCGGTCGGTCGCTTGATGCGGTGGGCAATCATAAACGCGCCGATCTGGGCCGGCGTTGCCTCTTGCAGCAGCATCATGCGCGTCGCGGCTGCCGCTTCTTCGCGAGTCAGGTCTTGGCTAGTGTGGGGGCCGCTGCCTACCTTTCGCAGCAGGGTTCTAAAGGCGTAGCTCATGCCAGAAAAGGAGAAACATGGGGGCAAACAGGAAGAATGACTTTGGTCAAGTCTTGCATGAAACCGGGAAACCCTTAATGCGCCACAGTTGAGAGTGACTGCTGGCGGATAGACTGCGGCAATTGCGACAGGATGAGGTTGTAGAAATGGCGGATCGGCGGAATTTGCAGGCGATCGCTCGTCGTCACCATCACCACCTGGCGCGTCAGAGGCGGGTCGCTCAGCGATGACCCGTCATCCGAAGCGACGGGCCGAATGGCCAGAGCCGGATCGTCATACGCTTCAATCAGGGCCGACTCCGGCAGCAGCGCCAGCATTTCACCCTGGCGCACCACGCCGCGAAAAGCATCGGGCGTATTTAGCTCAAGCGCCGTCCGCAGCGGTGTGCCCCGGCGGATAAACTGCTCCTGCACAATCCGCTGCATCCCATAGCCGTCTTTGAATACAACCTGGGGATAGCGGGCCAGTTCTGCCCAGGGCACCGCATTGTAGCCTGCCAGCGGATGATCTGCCGCCATCAGGAGCTTAATCGGCTCGTCATACAGCACTTCCACAACGACTTCGGGACTGCTGGCAACGAAGCGATTATTCATCACAATTGCCAAATCGACCAGGCCGTCGCGCAGCACCTTGAGAGCGCGATCGCTGCCCAGCGCCGTCACCCGGAGCTGCACCTCTGGATAGTCCTGGCAGAATTGTTGGAGCACAGGCGGCAGCGCATAGGCACACAGCGAGTGAATCGCCGCCACACACAGCTCTGGCTGCTTACCGGCCCGCAACTCTTCCAGTTCTTGGGAGGCAGTCGCCCATTCTTGACAGATTTTGCGGACGCGCGGCAGCAGGCGATCGCCCGCCACCGTCAGCTTCGCCTGGGTGCTGCGGTGAAACAGGGTAATTCCCAGATCTGCCTCCAGAGACTGAATCTGGCGACTCACGGTTGATTGCGTCACATGACACCGCAACGCTGCCTGCTGAAAGCTACCCGTATCTGCCACCGCCAAAAATGCCCTCAACTGCTCTAGGCGCATTGCATTAATTCCCGGTTTTGCCTAAGGAGTCTCTAGGTAATGTAATTCAGATGACATTATCCTAAGTTGTTTTGACCTTAACGGATTTGGATGGGCGGTTCCGTAGAAGCGGATACAGGTTTTAGGCAATCGGTGCCAGGTCGCAAGAACCCAATCCTTCTAGAAACCTGCTTCAATCGAAACCAGGCAGCCCAGCTAGTGCCTAGAAAACACCGCGTTTTCAAAATGGTTAGCTGAAAGGTTAATTGGTTGACAAAGGTTAGACAAAGGTTAATTGATTGACACGGTGCAGCTAATTGACCGATCTTTTACCCTAGGCGGTTAAAATAGGCGGTTAAAACCGCAGTGATATAAACAAAACCTGCCTGCGTGGTTTAGCCTGCGTGGTTTACCGGAAAGTTTTCATAAGATACAAGAAGATGCAAGAGATATGAGGGGGCAGATACAGGAGGGCAAGAGTCGGGGGTCAAGCTAAATCTAAAATCCAAAAATGCGTCTTTTTTTCATCGTAATTCTCTCATTTTTGCTCACCTTTAGCGTGTCATTTCCAGTTCACGCTGCCAATCTGGAAACTGGTGCAAAGGTGTTCGACGTGCATTGCGCGGGCTGTCATGTCAACGGGGGAAACATCATTCGCCGGGGTAAGAATTTAAAGCAGCCTGCTCTGGAGAAAAACGGGTATGCCACCGCAGAGGCGATCGCCCAAATTGTCGCCAATGGCAAGGCCAACATGTCTGCCTATCAGGACAAACTAACGGCTGAGGAAATTGCATCGGTCGCCGCCTATGTGCTCGATCGCGCCGCCGCTGGCTGGAAATCCTGACCCCTGAAACCTGAAACCTTACCCCTGACTCCTGAAACCTGCCCCCCAAAACCTGCGATATCCTAAAGGGGATGCCCGCTTTCAACTTTTTGTATGACCCAGCGTTCTGACCGTATTTGCATTTTGGGCGGCGGGTTTGGCGGACTCTACACCGCCCTGCGCCTCAGCCAGTTGCCCTGGGCTGGTGCCAAGCCAGAGATTGTGCTGATTGATCAGCGCGATCGCTTTTTGTTTTTGCCCTTACTCTATGAGCTGGTCACGGGGGAACTGCAAACCTGGGAGGTGGCTCCACCGTTTTCGGAGCTGCTAGCCAATACGGGCGTACAGTTTCACCAGGGGGCGATCGCCCAAGTAGACGTAACGGCACACCAGGTGCACCTGCAAGACGGCACGACGCTATCCTACGATCGGCTGGTGCTGGCGCTGGGCGGCGAGACACCGCTGACGATGGCTCCGGGTGTGGCAGAGCACGCGATCGCCTTTCGCACGATCGAAGATGCCTATCGTCTCCAAGAAAAGCTGCGGCTCTTAGAAGCTTCACCCGCCGACCGGATTCGCGTGGCGATCGTGGGCGCGGGCTACAGCGGCGTAGAACTCGCCTGCAAGCTAGCCGACCGACTGGGCGATCGCGGCCGGTTGCGCCTGGTGGAGCTGGGCGATCAGATTCTCCGCAACTCCCCCAGCTTTAATCGCGATGCCGCTACCAAAGCGCTAGAGAAACGAGGCGTTTGGATTGATCTGGAAACTCAGGTCGAGAGTGTAAACGCCGACAGCATCGCGCTTGACTATAAAGGCAAGGTGGACACCATTCCGGTCGATATTGTCCTGTGGACGGTGGGTACTAAAGTTCCTGACTTTGTTAAAACGCTGCCCCTGCCGCAAAACGAGCGCGGGCAGATCCTCGTAGCCCCGACGCTGCAAGTGGTAGACTACCCGGAGGTGTTTGCGCTGGGCGACCTGGCCGAGTGTCAAGATGCCGACGGGCAGCGGGTTCCCGCAACTGCTCAGGCTGCGTTTCAGGCGGCAGACTATGCCGGGTGGAATCTCTGGGCCTCGATGAGCGATCGCCCCCTGCTGCCGTTTCGCTATCAGCACCTCGGCGAAATGCTCTCCCTGGGCACCTCTGAAGCCACCCTTACGGGACTGGGCGTTTCCCTCGATGGCCCGACCGCGCACCTGTTTCGCCGCCTGGCCTATCTCTACCGGATGCCCACCTTTGACCACCAGATTAAAGTCGGGCTGAACTGGGTAACCAAGCCGATTCGCGATCTGCTGGCGAATTAGGGGGTGGGGATTAGGGATTGGGGGTTAGAAGTTGAGAACTGATGCTCCGCAACACTAGCGCGCAAGGGGTTGGGGGTTGCTGGTTCCTGATTCCTGATTCTGAACCAATCAGTCCAGTTTCCCAACTCTATGTATGATGTCTTTTCTCTTTACCGCCGCTCTGCACCACCCCTAACCCCCAACCCTAGCCCCTAACCCCTCCAATGCCCCTTCCCAAAGTGATCTTCTTCGATGCAGTTGGTACGCTGTTTGGTGTGCGGGGCAGTGTGGGTGCGGTGTATGCTGACCTGGCCAAACGGTTTGGCGTAGCAGTGGAGCCGACGGCTGTGGATCGGGCGTTTTTCAAAAGCTTTAAGGCCGCGACGCCGATGGCGTTTCCGGGGACTGACCCAACGGAAATTGCCGACCGAGAATATGCCTGGTGGTGGGCGATCGCCGCTGAGACGTTTCAAGAAGTCGGAGTGCTAAACCAGTTTGGGGATTTCTCCGCATTTTTCAGCGCGCTATATGACCACTTTGCGGCGGCTGATCCGTGGTTTGTCTATGCCGATACACTCAACACGCTAAACCAGTGGCGCGATCGCGGTGTGGAACTGGGCGTGCTGTCCAACTTTGACTCGCGGATTCACAGCGTCTTGGCAGCATTGGATCTGGCAGACTATTTTTCTTCAGTAACGATTTCTACCGAGGCAGGCGTCTCTAAGCCTGATGCCCAAATCTTTCATCTGGCGCTCAAAAAGCATGAATGCTCACCAGCCGCCGCCTGGCACGTCGGCGACAGCTTCCGCGAAGACTATGAAGGCGCGACGCAGGCAGGCCTGCGGGGCATCTGGCTAAAGCGAGAGTAGCGGCAGGAGGGCACTCCGGCGTTAGATATTTTAGAATTGCCCCTGCTTCGCCCCTTCCTCATGCTTTTGCGCCAGAGCGACGGTTGTGGAGTAGATTTCCACGTCTTTTTGAATGATGTCTTCGATCTGACTGGCAAAAAAGTCGAAGGCGTCTTCGTGGTTGGGATATTGGGTGTATAGCCCGGTGAGCTGTGAAAACTGCCAGCCCTGGGTTTTGAGCGATTCGACACTGCGGCGATAGTGTCGCCAGCGCTCGCCATACTTAAAGAATTCCTCGACGGCGGCGCAGGCGGCAACGACGGTGCTGATGCCGACGGTAGACCAGCGGACGGTCACATCCAGATTGCGATTGCCGATGTTGTTTAAGCTGACCAGCACAGGCACCAGCACCCCACCGATAATCGTCGTCAGCCGCAGCCGATAGTAGCGATCGCGGGCTTTGCCAGCCTTGCCTTCCATCCACAGCACCTGGTCTAACCAGCGCGATCGCAGGTAGTGTCGCTGAGTTTCATCCAGCTTGAGCGTGTCAAACAGCGTTCCAAACTCTTGCTTAAGCTGGTCACGGTAAGGATCTTTGGACATGACTCACCCTAAAAAATTATGAGAAGTCGGGGGTCGCCCCCTCAAGTCTTAAGTAAAACCTAAGTAAAATTAGATGGCAGACCTGTCAATTCAGCCCTAATTCTAGGCAGAATTTTACACAGGACGAAATTTACATCCACAAAATTTAAGATGATCGGGCCCAGTCAGGAAGATCCAATCGAGAGGGCCACTTACGCCGACAGCATTTCATGAATGATCCGCGCCAGGTCTTCGGAACTGCGTAGATCCACTGACTGCATCAACCCCGAAGCGACAATGCGGCGGGCACGCTCATCGGTTATTTTACCCTCCAGCGCCGCCGCCAGCGCATCAGCCGTGCGGCCGCTGCCCGCGATCACCAGCAGCGGGCGTCCCTGCCCCACATTTTGAGAGGCATCGTTCCAGGTGACTTCGCCGCCGTTGATCAACACCGTTAGCGACGGCAACCCGTCCGACAGGACGCTGGCGAGCTGAGCAATCCAGATTGATTCATCGCCCCAATAGGTGCCCGGCACCAGCACAAAATGGGTGTGGTTTGGTTCGAGGGGCGCAGCGTCGGCATGGGCAGCGCTGCTGCCAGGCAGGATGGCCATGCATTCTGGCGCAACCCCGACCAAGGGAAACCGCGATCGCGTCCGCCGCCGCGCCTGCCCCATCATCCGCATAATGCCCGCATCTGTGCCGCCGTCAATTACCGCTGCGCCGAGGGCTTCTGCCAGAGGAGCCAGCACTTTGACAAAGAGCGATCGCACTTGCGCCTGGTCTTCGCGACTCAGCTTGCCTGCGCCCCCCACAACGACCAGCACAGGCTGTTTTTTAACCAGACCCAACTGATCCAGCACCTGGGGTAACGGACTGCCGGCCTCAGCCCGGAGTGCCACCGCCACAGCACCCCCTTCAAACTGAATATCAAAGCGGTTGTCCATCTTGCATGTGCTGAGGATCATTGCTGGCAGGCTCCGTGTTTACTATCGCATTTAGACGTTGCGATCGCTCTGTTTATTAATCTGTTTATTAATGTTTTAGATAACCCAGGGGGTATAAAGCCTCTGGGAATCTACGGGGATAGGGCTAAGACCCCTCACGGGACTGGGAGGCTGTCGCGGAGGTGAACCCTGGAGAGAAGACGGAAGCTGCCACTTACAGTCACTTACAATAAAGTAAATACCTCTGTGCGATCGCATCTTCAGGTAAAAACGGGTAACAACATATGGAACTGACGACTGACAACGTAGAAAAAGTTTTGGATGAGCTGCGTCCGTACCTCATGTCGGATGGGGGCAACGTAGAACTGGTAGAACTCGATGGGCCCATTGTGAAACTGCGGCTCCAAGGCGCGTGCGGCTCTTGCCCCAGCTCGGCAATGACGCTAAAGATGGGCATTGAGCGCAAGCTGCGCGAAACCATTCCCGAAATTGTCGAAGTGGAGCAGGTGTTTTAGCCAGGTGTTTTAGGATCGGTGACCAATTTGCTGCATCGCAGGGATGCAGGTCTTGGTAGACTCTGAGGCAGGGAAACTTGAATGTTGTCCCTGCTTTTTGTTTGCCGGGTCGGGTTTGTGTCAGGGCGGGTAGTGCGTTAACCCTAAGCCCTCCCCCCCAACCCTTCCCACCTCCCACGCC
>RFIF01000613.1 GCA_003695655.1 Cyanobacteria bacterium J069 | reverse complement strand
GGCTGCGCCCGCGAAAAATCATCCAGAATCTATAAAACTCGTTTTAACTGCGTAAGTCCTGCATCAAAAATCATCCCGTTAATTCAGAGGCGCAAACCGCTGAGCCGGGGAATACAACTCAGAAGGCTTTAATTTTGGCAGAGCGATCGCCCCCCAGTCACCCTTTGATTCAAAACGAAATAGTCGCACCTCTAAACCTCCAGCATCTCTAAACCCAAAAAATCGCTAAAAACCACTAAAAATCGCTGTGCAGCAATCCACACAGCGATTCCCAAAATTCCAGGTAATTCAAGAGTTACAAGACTGACGACAAGTCCTTACGAAGCGTTATTGCGTTTTTGTAGCATCGTCGATTCGGCTGGAATCGCAATCAGATTATCGCCATAGGTGCGAATCAGCCCCCGCTGGCGCAGCTTGCCCATCAGTCGCGTCACGGTCACGCGGGTGGAGCCAATGGCGCTGCCGATTTGGGCATGGGTGAGCGACCACGGCAAATAGTAAGTATCGTCGCTGGGTTCGCCAAACTCTTCGACAAGCAGGGTAATGAAACCCAGCAGCCGATCGATCGTGCGGCGCTGGCCCAGCGTACTCAGCCACAGCAGCTTGCGCTGGTGCTGCAAGCGGAAGGCATCCAGCACTTCCCGGCGAAAGTGCGGCCAGTTGTCCAAATCGTGCCAATAGAGCCAGATCACCGAGGTCTGCTCCACATGGGCAAACGCTTGGAGCGTAAACGGCGACTGCGCCACAATTTCAAACGGCTGCCCCGCACCGACAAACCCGAGAAACGCCTCTTCCGAGTTGATCCGAGGCAGGCGAGAACTGCTCGCATTGGCGCTCACCTGAGCCTCGCCCACCAGGCGCACTGCACCCCGCTGCACCAGGTACAACAGTCCAGGACGCGCCGGAATCTTCTCGTCCTTTGCAAAGGTTCGGGTGCGGTAATGTTCTTGGGCCCAGTCCAAAATCCGCTGCCAGGTCAGGAACGGTCTGGAGGAGTCAGGCTGTGAAGACACAGAATACATGAGGGACGTCCTGGGAATTCAGTAAATAGTGCTGTTGCTTTGAGCCAAGTGCAAACCCCGAAATAGATCCCGCACCGACTTAGCCCAATTAATCGGATGACGCTCAGGCAGAGTGTTGATGCAGTTGGTTGATGCAGTTGATTGAGGTAGATGTTTTCACTTACGTAATCTAGCTTACTGATGTAGCTTAACCTTGCCGCATTCAGGACTACCAACTTTAGGCGATCGCTAGGGATATTTGATAGCACGAGCTAGCAAATCATCCTAGTGATTCTAGCGCACGCTTTTAGAATAACTTCACACTTCATCAATCATAGTCAGGAATTTTACGGAGTCTAGGTCACTCGCGATACATAAACCCTTTCGTAAATTCTCTCTCAAAGCGGTATCGATTTGGGAAGCCCATCCTGTTCTACCCAAGTTTCACCCCCAAGTTTCACCCCCAAGTTTCACCCCAGTCCTGCGGGCTTGAATATAGCGAAAGCTTTGACAGTTGGAGGTTCTGCCCGTTCCTCTGGGTGGCGAGAAATTTGAGGGCAGGGAAATTAGGGCAAGAAAATTAGAGCAGGGAAATTGCTGAGCGTTTCTTCCGGCACTTTGCGCATCAGCGAGAATAGAAGTTGAGTGAAGATAGGTGAGCTTTTTCTAATGATCTTCGGAGTGGTTAGGCGATCCAGACGCCCATGCATGTACCTTGTTATGCGGGAGCGTAATCATGCGGAAGCCGGATGATGCAGGAGCCGGGTGATGCGGGAACCTGTCTGTTGCAGTGTGTTTATGGGAGGGTGTCTACGTGGGGATGTCTGAACCGGAGATATTTAAACCGACTTCATTGACTATAACGGTCAAGCTATTTGCTGCTTACCAAGACGCTTATGGTGTGCCAGAGCTGAGACTAGAGTTGCCGCCAGGTGCGACCGTTAGCATGGTGAGCGATCGCCTGCTGCACGATCATCCCGAGCTAGAACAGTGGCGATCGCTTACTCGCTTTGGCGTCAACTTCCAATTCGTCGAGCCGGACTGGGTGCTGCAAGACGGGGACGAGGTGGTGCTGATTCCCCCCGTCAGCGGTGGTTAACAAGCGGTGGTTAACAGGCGGTGGTTAACAGGCGGTGGTTAACAGGCGGTGGTTAACAGGGGGACTGACAGCAAACCCAACTGAAGCCGTCATCTTCAAAACTCAACGGAGAGGGTGGGATTCGAACCCACGGTCCTTTTGGGACACTCGATTTCAAGTCGAGCGCATTCGACCACTCTGCCACCTCTCCAGGCTGTTTCAATCTTACAACGTCCGTTTCGGTTCAAACCTTACAACGTCTGTTTCGGTTCAGATGTTTCGGGTCAAAGGATTTTACAAGAGCTGAATGGGGCTGACAAACTGGCGATCGCCAAGTTCACCCGCTCAGGTGAGACGCCCGGATGAGGTGGACGACGGGTGTTCCGCCCTATTCTAAGAGCATGGAATTCAAAAGGAAGCCAGCTATGAAACTCTCTTATCGCGGTATCAAGTACGAAGCCCAAGTTCCCACTGTCGCTACAACTTCTGGGAGCGTGATTGGCAAGTACCGTGGTGTTGAGCTGCACACCCAGGTTAAGCAAGAGCGATAGATCGCACGCCGTTTCTGACCGTTTTGGTTTGCATCGTTTTTGGTAGAACAGATTTCGGATTTCCGAAGCAACACACCTGGCAGGGGGCTGCTGGGTGTTTTTTTTGGATGTTTTTGGGGTATTTGGGACAGAGTCAGGGGTTTAGGGGAGGCGATCGCACGCCCGCTGACCGCCAAATTTGCGGGTGATCAGATCGTCATAAGTATCGGCGATCGTCACCACCGACAAAATACAGGTCTGCAATTCCATCAAATCCATATTTTCGCCGCCGAGGACGCTGTGGGAAAAGACCACGCCGCCCGTTTCCGCCAGTTGAAACGCCCCAAACCGCATCCGATGATTTTCCATCAAGAGGTATTGCATCAGCGCCGTGTCTATCTGGCTACCCAGCGTCACGCAGCTACTCGCCTTAACAATCGCCAATTCTCGCTCGTCCCAGGGGTGCACTTCCCAATCCAGCACCTCTACTTCCACCTTGGCCGAGCCATAGGACAGGTTAAACCGGGGCGCGTGCGCTAAGATTTGCAACGAGTCTTTGAATAACGCAGAGGTCGTAAGATAGTCAGACACCTTGCGGTAGGTCAGCTCTTGAACGGCGTTAGTAAACGTCAGAGGCATAAAACTCTAAGGTCAGAAAACTGGGAATCGATCGCGTGTATTGCTATCGATCCACTGCCATAGTAAGCCTTCAGATGCCCGCATGACATTTTCCCCACAGGCCCCCGATTGAGTCTGCCTGATGAGTCCACCGGATGCTTCCTACCCAGATTTTTTGAAAATGTTGCCTCATGGGGCGATCGCCCCCAAGGGTGGCCCAGACTCCGATCTAGAAACCTGCGTCGAGCGGGGCTATGGGCGGCTGCTGGCGCTGGTTGGCGATCGCCCAGAGGCCACGTCAACTGCACACCGCCAAACCCGCACCCTCCTGCTGGGGTTGCTATGTGTGCCGCTTTATCAACAGCGCGGCTTGCTGCCAACAGACTTGGGGGGAGACAAGGATTTGCCACTGGCGCGGCTCCTGGCAAATGCGAATTCTCAATATGGGCTGGCCTTTCCCGTCACCGCGCTGCCTTCCTTGTCGGGCAAATCCGGCCCTGTGCTATGGGCGATGCTGCACGAGATGCAGGCTTGCCAGCCCTATCCCGTAGCGCGCCTGGGACAACTGTATGAGCGCTGTCTGGCGTGGCAAACGCCAGTCGCCACCAGCCCACGCCTCACACCACGCCTCACACCACACCTCACACTAGATGGGCGCAAAGCGCAGGGCACATACTATACTCCAGGGCCACTGGTGGACTATTGCGTTGAGCAAACGCTGGGCAGACTGCTCAATCCGACGCTTCACCCTGAACAAGCTGCCGTATCTCTCTATCACCCACCCCGCATTCTCGACCCGGCGGCGGGCGGCGGTGCTTTTTTGCTGGCAGCTTACGACTTTTTGTTGCACTGGGCAACCCAGCAACACCCAAAGCGATCGCCATCAAGCGGGACAACTGTCCCCAACCGAACCCAGCAGCCCCCCATCGCCCCCCCAGATTGGGCGACGCGCCTGCACTTGCTGCGCCACTGCATCCATGGCGTTGATCTCGATGCAGAGGCGATCGCCCTCACCCGCCTTGCCCTCCAGCTCAAGCTGCTAGAAGGTGCCGTGCCATTGGGCAGCTTTCGCCTGCCCGACCTGAGGCAAAACCTGGTCTGTGCCGAATCGCTGCTGGCGCTAGACTGGGAGGCTACCTTTCCCCCAGCAGCACAGTCCGGCGGGTTTGACATCGTGCTGGGCAACCCACCCTATATCGACGCCGCGCAAATGAGTGCTGCCGATCCCGACTGGCGACGCGCCTGCACCCAGCGCTATCGCTGCGCCAGCGGCAACTGGGATCTGTTTTGCGTCTTTATTGAGCGAGCGCTGGAGCTGTGCCGGGCGGGCGGGCTAACAAGTCTGGTTGTCCCAAACAAGCTGCGCTCCGCTGGATACGCTGCTACTGCGCGATCGCACCTGACACAAACCAGCCAGCTTCTGGCCCTGCGCGACTATACCCAGGTGTCCGTGTTTCGGGCGTCAGTATATCCCCTGGTGTATGTGGCGCGAAAGCAGGGAAAGAAGGAAGGAGGGGAAGAAGGAGAGAGGGAGAGAGAGGGGGAGAAAATAGGTTTAGCTTCTATCGATCGGGGAGCGGCGGAAGAAACGATGCCGGTTCCCTATGATCAGATGGCGTCGCTGACGGTGGTACGGCAGCGGCAAATGCTGTATGCAAAGCAAGAAACCTGGTGGTTGGCAGATTCACAAGCTGCGGGAAAGTTGATAATGCGACTGCAACAGCAGTTTCCGTCGCTGGGACGGGTGGCTCGCGTGCGGGGGGCGGCGACGGTGGCCGAAGCCTACGCGCTCAAGGGCTTAATCTGCGACAACCCGACACCCGCAACCGCCGATCTACGTCTGGTCAACAGCGGCACTATCGATCGCTACCAGTTGCGGTGGGGCGATCGCCATCTGCGTTATCTGGGCGATCGCCACCTGCACCCAACGATTCCCGCTACATCTCTAGACCAGCTACCATCCCAGCGCCAGCAGCAAGCCCGCCAGCCCAAGCTGATTGTGGCAGGTATGACGCAGCGCCTAGAATGCGCTCTGGACGAGACGGGTGGTGTGCTGGCGGGCAAATCGACCTCGGTGATTCAGCCGTCTATGCCGGAAACCTCACCCGACTGGCTGTGGCTGCTGCTGGCGATTTTGAACAGCACGTTGATCCACTGGTACTTTGTTCAGTGTTTTGGGGGCAATGCGCTCCAGGGCGGCTATCTGCGCGTTGGCCCGCCCCAACTGCGCCAGATTCCGGCGGCGTTGGCAGGCTGGTCGGACGATCGCCCGACCCTTTACCAAACCCTGATCACCCTGGCACAGCAGATGCAGCGCTCTCAGCCGACCGCAAACCCAGCGGCGATCGCCCAGCTTGACCGCCAGATCGATGCAGCCGTTTATGAACTATACAGACTCAGCCCAGCCGAAATTAGCGAGGTAGACTCGTCAGCGAGTTAGCGTCCATGCCAGGCGCACCAAACGCCTCAGCCCCCCTAAAACGGAATATCGTCGTAGTCCGCCGTTTCCACCGGGGGCTTAGCCGCAGAGGGCGCAGCGCTAGACTTTGTTGGCTTTGCCGAAGACGCAGCATAGGCAGGCGTGGTCGGTGCAGGAGAAGTCGCCGCAGCGCTGACGGGGCGCGATGGAGTCGTCGTCGGGGCATCCTCAGCCGCAGTCTTAAGGCTGGCGTCGGCTTCAATGCGGTGCATCCGTGAAGCCCTTAGCTCTGCTCGCTTTTCTTTAAATCCTTCTGGGCGATCGAAGGTGTTCATGCCCAGACGACCTTCAATAATCACGCGATCGCCCACATGAAACTCTGCCTGAATCTCCTGCGCCAAGTTGCCCCAGCCCACGACCTTAAGTTGGGCGGGCGGTTCGGTGTCGCGCAGCGCCGCAAACTGTACCACTAGCTCAGCAATCGGAGTTTGATTATCAGAGGTATAGCGGAGCTGCGGCTCTTGGATCACCTCAGCCATCAAAATGCAGTTGTTCATAAATTGCTCCTGGCGATGTGGAGTAGGCCCATCCTGAGTAGAATAACCCGACGAAATCGCTTGAGAAAACCAAGACCGCTTATCTTTGTCCACTGGAAAACCAATGGGATTAAGCAAAGTACAAATGTATTTCTCAATCCTGTATTTTAGCATCTACTCCAGGCGATCGATCGCCCCTTGCCGCCAGATTAGCGCCAGGTCAGCCAGCACAGTCTTAAGGCAATGGGGATGACCTGTTTGGAAACCCGTCCTTAGAAACCTAGCCTTGAATATGGGTTCCCAAGATTTGGGCCAGTCCGGGGACAGCGGCTTCGACATCCCCTTTAACCGATGTCCGGAGTTTGCCGTAGGAGGCACGCACCACGCTGTTTTTCGCTCTTTCAATTTTGTTGTCCGTCACGCTGAGCAGGGTATCGGCTGTGCGCGTCCGGTTTTGGATCAGGTGCTGAACGGGGTCACCCGACTGAACGCCCTCGCTCCACATGGGGTCTAGCGCCGAAAGTGCCTCCGGCAGCAGCCGCTGAATTGCACCGGAAATGTAGCTCGGTTCAACGCCCTTTACGACCCCGTAGGCGGCTTTTAGCGCCAGCCCGGAAATGCCGCCCTTGGCAGCTACCTGCTCGTCAATCAGTTTGACGCAATCGGCAACCAGGTTTTCTTTTGTCGTTTGATCGCTGAGTTTATCGCTGAGCGCCATGTTGCTATTTCCCAATGATTTGGTGAATGGTCTGCTGCATGTCCTGCTACTTCTTCAATGTCTAATGCAAGCCATCTGGAATTTTAAGATTGATCCGGTAATCTTCTGACACGCTTGATAGAGGGATGAATTTTCTTTGACCTTCTCTAGTCAACTCTTTAGTCAACTTTTATTCTACAGCGAGTATTTTACAGGGCTGATGAGAAAAATCGGTAAATTGTCTGGCGTTGTCTGCTGTCCCAATCCCTAAAAACCAATGGGAAACGCTTTTCTGTGAGCCGCTCTTCTGTGAGCCGCTCTTCTGAGAACCTGATCAGAGTCTAACTAAGAATCTCAATTATGCTGGACTATCTCGCGGCAACTGAACGGCTTGCCCCTAGCAGCTCACTGATTCACGGCGCAGAGTTTTTGCTGCATGAGCTGGCGCTGCTGCTCAAGATCATTCTGGAGTTTATCGCCATTTTGATCGTGGCGATCGCCCTGCTCAAGTCTATCCGCCAATACGTCCGCTATTTTCGCCATCAGAGTTACACTGTGCAGCCCTCGATTCGGCTGGAGTTGGGGATTTCGCTGGCACTGGCGCTAGAGTTTTTGCTAGCCGCCGATGTGGTTGGCACGGCTGTGTCTCCCCGCTGGAATGAGATCGCCAAACTCGCTGCGATTACAGGAATTCGCACGTTCCTCAATTTCTTTTTGCATCGCGAAGTCCGCGAGCTACAGGAAACGCAGAGATCGGCCTATGCAGCCTCAGCAGAGCCATCGGCAAAGTAGGGGTTGGGGGTTAGGGGT
>RFIF01000612.1 GCA_003695655.1 Cyanobacteria bacterium J069 | reverse complement strand
GGCCAGACAGCCCCGGTGGCGGACCATCGAGCAGCAGCGTCACCTCATCCGATTCTTCCGCGACGGGAAATAGATTGGCAATGAACAGGTCGTCTTCTGAGTCAGCGCCTTCTTGCCAATAAGACTGTCCTGCCTCAGGCGGCAAGTCGGGCAGCGACCAGTCTGCTGACGGGGCCGCGTTGGTGCTGACGTTGGCAGCGGTGCTGGGGCTACCTAGAGAAAACAGATCGTCAGTGAACCTATCTGCCGCCAGCCCTTCCAGCCCAGACAGGTCGGCCGCCAGTTGCTCTAGCGTTTGGTGGTTGACCTGCACCTCAGGGCGGCTGCTGGAGAGGTCGTCCTCTGTGCCGAGCAGATCTTCGCTGGGATTGGCGGGTTCATAGCGATCGTCGGCGTCTGCCGCCAGCCCGCTGGTCGGCGTCCCCGGTGCAGGTTCCAGGACCGAGTCTGTCGCCATAAATTGCAGCAAGTCATTTAGAGAGCGAATGACTTCCGGCTTGCTGGTCTTTGCCTGTGGGGCATTGAGGGAGAAATCGGCTTCTTCCAGGTCAGCAGGGGGCGGCTCTGGGGATTCGCCAAACAGGAGATGTTCTACCGTTTCGGGCGATCGCTCAGACGGCTGCTCGAATGGTGCCAGCGGCGGAGAGGACTGAAGCTGGGTCTGCTCTTCTGGTTCCACGGGGGCAGCAGCGGCCGGGTTGATAAACTCGCCCAGTAGCTCCACCAGCTCATCAACCGTGGGGCTGGCGCTTGGCGTAGCAGCCTCGCTGGGAACTGTGCTGCAGTTGCCTACTGGGTCTGTCGCCGGATCGGCTTGCCCACCGAACAGATCGCCCTCCAGGTCATCCAGGCTACCCAGACCCGTCTCGACCGTTTCGACTGTTTCGTCTGTTTCGACTGTTTCGACCGTTTCGGCTATCTCGACCGTTTCGACCGTCTCTGCGGCTGGAATCCCCAGGGCATCAAAGGGGACGATGGGCTGCTCCCAGGCTAGATTGGCGGCGATCGCCCGCTGTTCTGCATCCGACAGGTGGCGATCGACAATCCCTTCGGCATCCGCTACCTCGCTGGGTGGAGCGTCGGCATCGACCCCAAACAGGCTCTCATAAAACGCATCCAGATCGTCGTAGGCAGCATTGGCGTCAGGGTCAGCCGCGTCTAACGCTGCTGCCATCTCGGCCTCTAGGTCAGCGTCTAGCTCTGCTGGGGCAGATTCAGTCTGCTCCAGCTCGGCATCAAGTTGGGTGCTGATTTGCCCCAGCAGATCGAGCGCCGAATCCAGGTCTTCGATCGACAGGCCCGTACCCGTCAGGGCGATCGGCTCCTCATCCGTGGCCGCTTCGTCAATCTGGAAAATCGTCAGCGCTTCGGCTTCCGGCTCCTCATCCTGGATGTGAGTGACAACCGACTCATCAATCTGAAACATCGTCAGGTCTTCGGATTCACCCTCTAGCCCCTCCAAATCTTCTAGCTCTTCTAGCTCTGGTAGTTCTGGCACCGCTGCCAGCTCCAGGTTTTCTAGCTCTTGGGTCAGCAAGTCCAGCGCTTCCAGGTCATCTAGCTCGTCCAGCAGACTCGAAGCGCCTGCGGCAGACATGGGACGAGTGTCCACGGCGATCGGTTCCGCAGAACTGGGTTCTGGCACCTGGAAGACCGTTAACTCTTCATCAAAATCCTGATCAAAAGCGGCCGTTGGTGCTTGCAGCACTGTCAGATCCGCTTCCAGATCTTCTTCTAACTCACTCAGGAGTTGATCAATTGGGTCAATCGGTGCTGGCGTTTGCTCGGCGGCGGTGGAAGGCGGCGTGACCAGGGCAGCAGGCGGCCACTGCTCAGCGGGATGGTTTGTCGCAGCAGCCTGAGACTGTGGCAGGGAGCCAGTCGCAGGCTGCCACTCCGCATCTTGGATAGATGCCTGGAGATAGTGTGAGGCCTCTCGGCTCAATTGCTCGGCCAGGCGATTGACCATGGCGGCAAAGATCGACTCGCCCTGCTGCCCCAGCGTGTTCATCTTGTCTAGCCCCAGGCTGAGGGATTCCTGGTAGGTTTCGATGTTGCTCTGGAGCGACTCAAAAATTACCCGCAGGCTGCTGTCTAGCTTCAGCAGCAGTTGGTCAGACTGAGACTGGATGCGCTGAATTTGCTGGAGCCGTTCGGCAGGGGTGAGCGTTGGGGCTGCCGCAGCGAGCGGTGTTTCCGTTGAGGAATAGGACGGGGGAGACTCCAGGCTATCCTGAGAGGCGGCAGGGCGATTCCCGTAGGGATCGCTTTGCGAATCGCGCAGGGTCTGGGTTTCGATCTCCGTCAGCATTTGGGCGACTTGCCCCGTCAGGTCAGACTGCAAGCGACCCATCAGCGTTTGCAAAAATTCGGAAATCAGGCGCTGCTGGTCGGCGGCGGGCAGCGTGGCGGCGGCGGGCGGCGCGGCATCGGTGAGCAGGGACTGCTGGCGCTGCGATTCTAGCTCATGGATTTCTTGCAGGAGGCGATCGCGCTGGCGATAGAGCACCTCCAAATCATTGCGGAGCGGCTGCATCACCGTAGTGCGCAGGTAGCTCATCTCTTGCAGCATGGCTTGCAGCACTTGCTGAGCCGACTCTGCGGGCGAGGTGGGCGCAATCGGCACGGCGTAGCCCTGGTTCATCGGGTCATGGGCCAGGGCGCTGCCCGCGTTGCCCCCGCCTTGCTGCTCCATACGAGACAGATAGCGTCGGGTTTCTTCGAGGACGCGGCGCTGCTGGTCTGCTTCGCCACTCATGACCCAAGGCAGACGGGGGCTGGATTTGCCCAGCACTTCATCGATCGCCCGAATTAAATCCTGAAGTTGCGCCGGTTGGTACGTCACGGTTATGTCTATAAGAACGATGGAAGCGGCTGGGGGTAGCTTGATGGGGCAGATCCGACAATCCGGGCGGGGATGCCCCGGACTCGCTAAATACACTTACGCTGAATACACTTACATTTAGGATTCCCCGAAAGAGCCGCTATGCTGCCCAAGCTGCAAGAAAAATCAACGTTTGGAAGTCAAGATTAGCCATAAGCTCTGTTGCAGGGTTCATCCAAGTCCAGCTTTTTAGCCTGGGGTTGCAAGAGATTTTCAGGAAATGTACTCAGTAATCAGTAGACTGACCCCGGAAAGGAGCAGTGATGCGGCGTGCCCAAATTCTAGTGCGGAATTGCATTAACCGCTCATAATCTGTGGCTTCTCCTAGTCTAGATCGGTGTCCTTAAGAAGTGCGCAAGATCATGATGTAGCAGGAGAAAAGAAATACCGAAATTGAGTCATTGAGCATGAGTAATTGAGCATTCCTGTGTCACGCTAGTGCTGGCATTGGCCTAGTGCTGGCATTGGCAAGGTGCAGCAGTGCCCTGATGGGCAACCGTTTGGCACTTTACGCTCAGGGGAAGGCAGGGCGGTGGGTCATCGTTGGGGATTTTTTTGAGAATCTGTTTTGCGGATCGATTTGCGGATCAATCAACAATTTGCGGATCAATATCTATAGAGCGATATTGTGGATCGATAAAATGTAATTCTGAGTAATTCTGACAATACTTGTGATTATGAGCTTGTAATTCTGGCAATACTCTTGTGAAGCCATACTCTTGTGAAGACGCGCTCTTGATTTCACGCTAAGATCACGCACAGCCAAGCGAGAAACTTTGAAGTCATTGTTGCCGATCCGGGTTGAGCGCTTCATAATTTGTACTTGGTGATGTATTTGGTGATTCATTCAGGGCGATCGCGCATTTCTTTCACCTCTACCAACCCCGCCATTTCTAAGTTTCTTCATCCAGATACTCGTTTCTGACGGAAATCACTGACATGCTACTGGACGATATGCAGCTAGAAAGCATTGACATGCAAATTGACATGCCAGGTGATATGCAAGGCAGAAACCCTGTGAGTCCGTCGGAGCCGCCCCGCCAAAACCCAGTGGCTGCCCCCCGCAAGTCACTGCTGCTGCATTCTGGGTTGGCGGGTGCAGCTCTGGTGGCAGGCTGTTTGCTGGGTGCGAGCGATCGCGCTGTCGCCCAAACGGCCCCACCCAATCCAGTGCTAAAGATCGGCATTGTGCAGCGTTTTGGCGATGAGCCACAGGACGTATTGACGCTGCAACCTGCCGAGGGCGATCGCCTCTCGCTGCGATTTAAGACTGACGACGGGCGCGACCAAACCGTGACGACGGCCGCTCCGGTGAAGGTGGGCGTGGTGATGGAACCGCTGCCCCAGCCAAAGGTCGTAGAGCGGGTCGTATTGGGCAACCACCGCAGCTTTGAAAGCGCCGAAGACCAGGCCAATCAGTGGCGATCGCGCGGGGTGGAAGTCGAACTTGCCCAGCCGCGCCAGTGGCAGGTGTGGGCCAAGCGCGACACCTATCAATCGCCGCTGGTGCGGCGGCTGCTGCTGAAAAATTTGCAAGCTCAGGGTGCCCGCACTGCTTTTATCGAGCGGCAAGTACAGCGCCAGGAACCGCGCACCGTTCTAGAAGTCGAGGGCAATCGGCTGATGCGTGACGAGGTGGAAATTGTCTCGTCCTACAGCCGCGTTTTTGTCACCGAGGGTGAGTTGCCTGCTGCTCGCTCTGCCAATGCGCCCAACCGTCGTCTCTATGGCGGCAGCCTCCGCCTCCAGCCCAACGCCTACGGTAACTACACGCTGGTCAACTACGTCCCCACGGAAACCTACTTACGCGGCGTGGTGCCCCACGAAATTGGGCTATCGGCCCCGCCGACGGCGATTCAGGCTCAGGCGATTTTGGCACGCACCTATGCGCTGCGAAACCTGCGCCGCTTTGCTATTGATGGGTATGAACTCTGTGCCGATACGCAGTGCCAGGTTTACAAAGGGCTGACAGGCGCGGCTGAAGCGTCTGATCGGGCGATCGTAGCGACTCGCGGCCAGGTGCTTACTTTCCGTAACGAGCTAATCGACGCACTCTATTCCTCCACGACGGGCGGCGTCACGGCTCCCTTTGCCGACGTGTGGAATGGCCCTAATCGTCCTTATCTGCGGGCGGTGGTGGACTCGGTGCAGGGTGCCTGGGACTTGTCGAATCGACCGCTGTCGGATGAAGCGAATCTGCGGGCATTTCTCAATTTGCGGCAAGGCTTTAATGAAGTCGGCTGGGACACTTTCCGCTGGCGCAAAGAGAGCACTTTAGAAAATATTGCCGAAGGGCTGAGCCGCTATTTGCAGAGCCAGCGCCACCCCTTTGCTAACCTAACGCGAGTCGAGTCGGTGCAGGTGGTGGAGCGATCGCCCGCTGGTCGGGTGCAAAAGTTGGCGATTCAGAGCGATCGCGGCCTGATCACATTAGAAAAAGACGAAATCCTGCGAGCGCTCTACGCGCCCACCAGCCTGCTGTTTTACCTGGAGCCGGTCTATGCTCAGGTGCCTATGCCCACGCCCTCGCCCGGTTCGGCGCTTCCCGACAATGCCGACCCCACCGCTGAATCAGGCATAGCGCCCTCGGTTACAAAGCCCGCCGCTGTTGCCACCGAGCCAGAGTCAGCCGAGGGGCCCATCAAAGCCGCAAAGCCAGAGAATGGCGCAGAAGCTACCTCGCTAGAAGCTCAAAATCGGGTGCCCACGATGACCGTGCTGAAGGGATATGCCTTTGTGGGCGGCGGTTTGGGACATGCGGTTGGCATGAGCCAAACGGGAGCCTATCGGCTGGGACGGCTGGGCTGGACGGCTGCCCGCATTGTGAACTTCTACTATCCGGGCGCGCAACTGGTGACGCTCAATGAAAACACGGTTTTCTGGCGCGACCCGTCAAACTAGCCTTAGCCTTGGAAGTTTCCTAAAGCTAGAGCCTTGCTGACATGCTGCATGAATCAGGGCGCTTTTCTGGCGCATCTCTGCACGACCGTAAAGCCCCAATTCAAGCCCTGCTCAGCAACGATGCTATTGGTTTGCTTGCAGAAGCCCTCATGGGGTTGCTCACGGCACTCTGCGCTGGTGCTCGGTTGATGGCCAAATAAGCAGAGTGCCACTTTATACAAGACTCTGATCTGTTCCCAAATTTTTTCTTTTTAAGATTAAAGCTTTTGATTAAGCTAAGACATGACACGTAAAACTGTGAAAACTCATGTTTAAAGGGGCTTTAGGAATGATATCTAAAATGGTTTTCTTCACGAAACCCAATTTTGTCACGCTGAACTTGAGTTTCTACCTCTGTAAAAAGTCTGGGAAAAGTTTTTAAAATCCTTACGTGTATTCGCGCAGCGTGAAGGCTCGGTGAAACTTACTAGATTCCCCTATCAAAGGGCGATCGCCCTAGCGTATCTGTATATTACGTCACGCTTGAAGCGCCCTCTCGTCGGAGGAGACAGGTTCTCTGTCCACCCTCCCATGACAGAACAGGGCCAGCTTGTCGTGCGCCAATCTCGTTTGGGTGCAGCATCAGTCAGCGCCAAGGTTTAGTCTCTTGGCTATCCAGCCGCTCTGACTCGCCCAAACGTTTACTTTTACGAGAACTCGCTATGGCAACCTTTTCCGTCGCAACTTTTGAAGAATTAGTCAGTGCCATCAACTCGACAAACACCAACGCTGAGGCCGATGTCATTGAAATTACCAATAATATCGTCCTTACAAGCGCCTTACCGTTTATCAAAGAAACGGTCAGTCTTACCATTCGCAGCAGCACTGGCAACAACTTCAGCCTCAGCGGCGATGCCAACAACAACGGCATTAGCGACGAAGGGGATGTCCGGCTCTTCTTCATCGAATCTGGCACCGTCCAGATTGCCAGCCTGACGCTAACCCAAGGACGGGCACAGGGTGGCGATGGCGCGGGCGGCGGCGGCGGCTTGGGCGGGGCGCTGTTTATTTATGACGGCACCGTCACTCTCAACAACGTTATCCTCAGCGACAATCAGGCCGTAGGCGGACAAGGGCTGAGCGGACTTGGGCGGGGCGG
>RFIF01000611.1 GCA_003695655.1 Cyanobacteria bacterium J069 | reverse complement strand
GTCCTATCGGGTTCTCAAAAAAGCCGCCCTCCGCGACTGATTCCAGAACCCGACTGCTAATTTTGAAGCCTAAGCTCAGCGGACATCAAGCGCTCAGGCAGAACCCCGACGCTTTAAAGAGGCGATCATTTGCTGCTTTACCGCACCGGCCCACTGGTCAAAGTTGAAGTCTTCAGCCGGAGGGGTTGCAGGCACTTTAGCCGATTGCGATGGCTTCGTATCGGTCGTGTTTTGGCGGGCCATGGGAATGTCTCCAGCGATATACTAAACGCGATTGCCAAAAGAATGATTTCAGAACAACTTCTGTGCCTTTAGCTACAGAAGTTTCCTTTGATCATAACCCTATGTTGCCCAATTAGGCGCTCTCATTAGCGAGCCAAATCTCTCGTTCAGCGAGATTCCCCCAAGTGGGTGACTATGTTTGCTAACCTGGCTGAATTTTCTCAGCGCCTTCGCGGAGTGAGCTGATGCGCCTTTAGAACCGATCGAGTAAGTGCCGCAGTCGCACCTTGCTGGAGATGTAGGGCGGAAACTGGTAGTGCTCGGCAAGGAGCCAGCCCACCATAAGCAAATGAGCCGAGAGGGTAATGCTGACCCAAACCACTGGAAACCAGGCCCACGGGCTGCCCGGCAGCGGAGGAAAGGTGTAAGACGATAGCCAGACAATGCCCGTCGGCAGCACCACCAGCATCCCGGCTATGAGCCAGACGAAGGTCGTGAGGTTGGGGTCTGCCTGGTAGGCCGACTGCCAGTTCCAGCCAGTCCAGCGCCAGATCATCGGCTGCACACTATCAGCCACCTGGACAGACTGCTCCGAGAGATTGGCCGTAAAAATATGCCGACAAAAATTGCAGGCAAAGGCATCCATCAGCGTCAGTCCCGTAATTTCGCCATGGCGGCAGGCGGGGCAAGTGTAGCGATCGCCAAAATTGAGAGGACGCTGGCGCGAGTTTGGGTGCTTACGGCTGTAGGGCGATCGCTTGGATTGCCCGCTATCCGATGGGCTAAGACCTGATGTCATGGGCAGAACTCCTGACGAGGAGAGCGCTTATCGAGCGCTGACTAGGGTGCTGCGATCGCCCACAGTGCGAACGATCTCTTGTCCATTGTGCTCTAAAATCACGCGGGGTTCCTGACCGGTCATCTCTACCCGCTTAATCAGCACCGTGCCGCCGGCCAGGCGATCGCCCACCGAAGCATAGCGACTGCCCTCTCCCGGCACCTCAACAATGATGCTGTAGCGTCCCCCCATCTCCAGTGCGCCCATAATTTGGATGCTCTGGGGCACGCTGACGGTCGGCGTTGCCGGAACGGCCACGCCAACTGGCGCAGCCGCAACCGAGACTTCGGGCGGCGCAGCCGGCACAGGAACCAGGGCCGGCAAAGCCGGCATCGCTGGGGCGGGTGCGGCTTCAGAGACGGCGGGACGCTCCTCTGGGGGCACCGGAGGAATCGCGGGTTGGCGGATAATGACGGGCGCAGCGGGCAGGGAGGCAAACGGGTCGGTGCGTCCTACGCTGACCTGCGGCAGCCGATTGGGCCCCGTCGTCGCAGAGATCAGTCCGGTCGCCAGTTGTCCTGGCGGCAGCGGCCGAGCGGCACTGGCAGCAGCAGGGACAGGCGGCACCGTCGGCGCGGTAAACAGTTCGGACTCTGCGGCAGGCTCTACCGCGACAGGCGATTCGGCCGCTGACCCTTCGACTGGGTCTGGGTTTGTGGCTTCGGACGTAGGCCCGCCGCCACAACTGGCAACCAGCAGCCCCAGGCAGCCAGCCAGCCAAAATGCGGCGCGACCTTGTACATGAGCGTGGCGCGGAGAAGGTTTGCACATGGCCGGGTGTGTCCTCACGATTGCCCTGTCCTGCTTGCGGATAAACAACTCCAAAGCATAGCGCCGATCTCTCCAGAGCGATCGCCCTCATCATAAAGATTATTAAGAATTTCGGGATGTGCCCCGATCAGGCGGCTGGTCAAGGCTGAACGAACACGCGCTGTTCCCGCTTGTGTGGTATTAAATCGCTGTTGGCTAATTTTTTCGGCTGTTTTTGGAAGGGGCAGGGCGGCAGATGGCGGGGCAAACTCCAACGGGTCAACACACACCAGCGGGTCAACACACACCAGCAAGTCAAGCCTCAGACGGCTGGGTGCGCTATGAACCTGTGGAAGCGGCCTATTTGCAAAAGCGACAGCTCCGGCGCAGCGTGGGCTGGGGGCTGCTGTGGGCGCTGGGCGTGGGCGCGGTGATTTCGGGCAATTTCTCTGGGTGGAATTTTGGGCTGGCGGCGGGCGGCTTTGGCGGCATGGCGATCGCCACCCTACTCACTGCCCTTCTTTACATCTGCCTGGTCTACAGCATAGCCGAGCTGTCGGCGGCACTGCCCCATGCGGGCGGCTTCTACTCCTTTGTGCGTCATGCCTTTGGGCCGCTGGGCGGGTTTCTCTCCGGCATCACCGATTTAATCGAATACATCGTCACCCCGGCGCTGATTGCCTTTTTTATTGGCGCTTATTTGAACAGCCTGTTTCCCGCCGTGCCCGCGCCGATTTGGTGGCTGCTGTTTTATGCAGTGTTTGTAGGCATCAACATTCTGGGCGTAGAGCCGAGCCTGAAAGTGGGGCTGGTGTTGACGGTGATCGCGCTGGCGGTGCTGGTAGATTTCTGGTTGGGTGCGGTGCTGGGCGGCCACTTCCAGCCGGGTCTGCTGCTGACAATTCCTCCCCTTGCAGGCAACCCCGCCTGGTTGCCCAACGGGGTCGGCGGCATTTTTGGCGCAATTCCCTACGCCATCTGGTTTTTTCTGGCGATCGAGCAACTGCCCCTATCGGCGGAAGAATCGACCGACTCGCGGCGCAGCATTCCCCGCGCTCTGCTGTGGGGCATTGCCACGCTGCTGGGATTGTCGCTGCTGACGCTGGTGCTCAATTCTGGCGTGCCTGCGACGATTGTCGATCCCAACACCAACGAAACCTTTGTCGGCGCGGCGGCGATCGCCCGCACCACTGCCCCCCTGGCCGACGGACTGCGGGCCGTATTTGGCGAAGGCACCGTCGCCACTCGCACATTGACGCTGCTGGCGCTCAGTGGACTGGTTGCCAGCTTCCATGCAGTGATCTACGCCTACAGCCGCGTCCTGTTTGCCCTGTCGCGGGCGGGCTATCTGCCCCGGTGGATTTCCGTGACCAGTCGCTACAAAACTCCGGCGATCGCCCTCCTGGTTGGCGCGGCCGTGGGAATTCTCTGCATCACACTGATTCAACTCGCTGGTCAGTCCATCGGCCCGGCACTTCTGAACATGGTGGTATTCGGTGCGGTGCTGTCCTACATTCTGGTCTTTGCCAGCTATCTGAAACTTAAGCGCGATCGCCCCGAACTCTATCGCCCTTACCTCAGCCCGCTGGGGTCTGTAGGCGCAGGGGTGGGGCTGTTGCTGTCGGGGGTGGCCCTGGTGGCCTGCTGTGCCGACCCCAACTATCGGCCCGGCATTTGGGGAGTGGTCGTGTTTATGGCGGCGATGTTAGTTTATTTTTGGCTCTATTCGCGGCGCAAACTGGTGGCCCGTGCTCCAGAGGAAGAGACGGCGCTGCTGCTGCG
>RFIF01000062.1 GCA_003695655.1 Cyanobacteria bacterium J069 | reverse complement strand
GCTGCGCCGCCGCCGCGATCAGTGCCTGAAGCGATCGCCCCGCAACCTGCCCCGCCCGCCATCCAGCCGCCTGCATTCCCTGTGCCTGTCGATCGCCCTGCTGCGACTCCGAGTCCAGTTCCCTCAATAGCGGCGAGTGGGTTACCCGTGCTCAGCCCTGCGCCCTTCGTGCCGCCCGCGCCTGTCCCTCAGCCGCCGGTTCCGAGTCCGCTTGCGGCCCAGCCGCCTGTGGAAACGGTGCTGCCGCCCCCGCCTGACTTTTTGCCAAATCCGCCCCTCTCGCCGCAGCCCCTGCCGGAAGTTGCCGTTGCTCGCAATGCCGCTGCGCCGCCGCCCGCCGGACAGGGACTAGACGGTACCTTCAACCCAGATATGACTACGGCAGGCACTGCCGGACTCTCGGCGCAGCGCGATCCGGTGTGGGGTGAATATGTCACCCGGCTGAACCACGAAGTCCACGAATATTGGCAGCAGGTCGCCATCGATCGCCCCTACCAGGTGACTGTGCGCCTGACGCTCGACCGCGCTGGCAACCTGCTCGACTTGCAGCTTGCCGAACCCTCTGGTTTTGCCGATGCCGATGCGGCGGCGATCGCCGCTGTTCAGCAATCCGCCCCGTTTGAGCCATTTCCCGCCACCGCCAGCCGCGATCGCATCCGTGTCAACCTCACGTTTAAATACAATCTGGTTGAACAGGAGTCAGGTTCCGGGGATCAGGGGTCAGGGAATGAGTAAGCCTGAAACCTGAAACCTGGCACCTGAACCCTAATCTCCTACACTCGCTAAGATTCAAAGCATGAATCCTAAGTCGCTGCGGGTGACGACCGCGATTAAATCTGAGCAGTTAGAAGGGGCGATCGCCGAGCTGGCGGGGCGCTATTTGCGGGCGACCAAAACCGGGGCGCGAGTGGTGACGCAGCCGACAGAGATGCCGCTGCCGCCCTTTTGTGAGGCGCTGCTAGACGATTGGCAGAGCGGCAAAGTGTCCTATGCGCCAGGCAGCATTACGCTGGTGTTTAGCGGCGGGGCGCTAGACGAGACGGCCGACCTGCTGATTTACAAACCGGAGGGGGGCGATCGCCTGCTCTACTCCAGCCCTGGCTCGGCCGGCCGCCGCCGTGAGGCGCAGTTGCACTTGCCCCTGGAGAATGATTCAGAACCGGGCGTGGGTGACGGTTCCAGGGACAGCGGTTTGCATCGTTTACCCAACACCCTCAGCGACATTAGGCGGCAGGTGCAGACCCTGAGCGAAGCCCTGGTGGAGCTGACCGAACATCAGCGGGCAGTAGAAAGCCGCTTGCGACATACGGCGGGCGGCTCTGTCGGTGAGGCTGGAAACGGCGCAGCAGGAGGCCTTTCAGCCCATCATCTGCAAAAAATGCTGGATGCTCAGGCAGCTAGCTTTGCCCAAATTCTGGCTAGCCAGATTGCCGCCGCAACGCGCCACTTTGGGCAACGGCTCGATCAGATCCAGACCCAGCTTGAGCAAATCCAGGCGCAGCTCGACCTGCCCGAAGAACTGGCCGACCCGCAAACCGACGCGGAGTGGCAGCAACGGATTCAAGCCGCCTGGGGCACGGTGGGCGACTATGAGCAATATAGCGCCAGCCACCGCGAAGCCAACGCCGAAACGCCGCTATTTGACGCGCCGGACTGGGTGGCGCTGTGTGAACTGGACTGGGCCCGGCGGCTGCACCCCACGCTGGCCCAACTGCACCAGCTCATCCACGGCGAAGACGGCATTGGCTATGCCGGAGCGGACGTGTTGCAGCAGTTTGGCTGCCATGTGGACGCACGCACGGGCGATCGCTATTACATCTACAAACTGGGCGGCTTCAGCGCCTACGATGCGCTGTGGCAAACGGCGACGCACCCGCAACAGTCCTGGCTGCCTGCGTTGCAGCGCCTCCGCAAGAAGGCGGGTCGCTTTTCAGAGGTATTTCACCTGTTTGGCTGGGAACCAGAGGCGATCGCCGCCCTCGACACGGTGGTAGAACGCTTGCTGCGTGAGAAACAGTCTGCCGGGCAGTCTGCCGGTCAACAGTCTGGCTACGGCAGCCAAAGCTATGCCAAACGCCCCGACCCCGGCATTCCTGACTATCTGGCGCTGCTCAATCTGGGCCCCTTTGCGCCAATCACGCCCGAATCGCTGAAACGCGCCTACAAGCAAGCCATGAAAACAGTGCATCCCGACACGGGGGGCAGCAAGGAGCTAGCCCAGCGAGTGAACGAAGCCTACGAAGCGGTGTTGCGCCATTATTTTCCCAGTGCATAGCCAGAGCCTCCGGCGATCGCCCCATCGCTAGCAGCAAAATTGCTGACCCCTGCGAAATCTCGGATAATGAGAAATATCCCGGCGCGTTTTTGCTGGGCGATCGCCCCCACACCTCCAGAGGACAGCGGATCAGCAATAGAGCCACCACCCTGGCAGCCTTTAAAGGCATCTGATAAAAGCATCTGATTCCCCCTAACCTCCCTTGAAAAGGGGGAACCAAGCTGTCAAAGTTCCCCTTTTTTGGCGCAGCGGCGCGTATAGCCTAACGGCATAGCTTTGCTAAAGCGCGAGGATTTAGGGGGGATCTCGAAACCTGTCACACTGGGACAAGGACTCTTAAAGCACGCCCTAACCCCCAACCCCTGACCCCTGATCCCTAACCAACGCAATTGATCCAAACCGAAACCCTCAACCTGCTGGAATGGCCGCGCCTGTGCCAACATCTGTCCACCTTTGCAGCGACCAAGCTGGGCGCAGTCGTGGCGCGAGATCTGCGTATTCCCGATCGCCAGACAGACAGCGAGACGCTGCTGGCGCAAACTCGCGAAGTCTATCAGCTTGAAACCACGCTGCCCGTCTCGCTGAGCTTTGAGGGCATTCAGGACATTGGCGATGCGCTGGAGCGGGCCGCACTTCAGGGCGTGCTGGGTGGTGAAGATCTGCTGGCGATCGCCACCACGCTCTCTGGGGCACGAACCCTCCGCCGCACGATCGACCAATATCCTAACTTGACCACGCTCAATGCCCTGGTAGAAGACCTGCGGACGTATCCAGAGCTAGAGCAGGAAATCTATCGCTGCATCGACGAGCGCGGGCGCGTGATGGATCGAGCCAGTCCCAAGCTGGGCGGCATCCGCGAACAGTTTAAACAGCAGCGCGATCGCATTTATCAAATCCTGCAAAACATCTTGCAGCGCCACAGCAGCGCGGTGCAGGAATCGCTAATTACCCAGCGGGGCGATCGCTTTGTGCTGCCAGTGAAGTCGTCGCACCGAGACGTGATTCCCGGCATTGTGCACGACACCTCCACCAGCGGCGCAACGCTCTACGTGGAGCCAAATGCCATCGTCAGCCACGGCAACCAGCTTCGGCAATTGCTTAAGCAAGAGCAGGTGGAAGAAGAAGCCGTGCGCCGCGTCCTCAGTGAACAGGTCGCCGCAGTTCACCAAGATTTGGAAAGACTGCTGGCGATCGCCACCACCCTCGACCTCGCCACCGCCCGCGCCCGCTATTCTCTCTGGCTCGGTGCAAATCCGCCCCACTTTATAGAATTTGGAGCGCAACCATCGGACATCTCCCCCAATAGCTCCTCCTCTTCTCTCTCTTCGATTACCCTCCGCCAACTCCGCCATCCGCTCCTCCTCTGGCAACATCAGCATGAGCAGGGGCCGGCCGTCGTGCCAATCGATCTCGTCATCCAGCCGCAGATCCGCGTCGTCGCCATCACGGGCCCCAACACGGGCGGCAAAACCGTAACGCTGAAAACACTGGGCTTGGCAGCGCTGATGGCAAAAGTAGGGCTATTCGTTCCTGCCCGTGAACCCGTGGAAATTCCCTGGTTTCACCAGGTTCTAGCAGACATCGGCGATGAGCAATCGCTTCAGCAAAGCTTGTCTACGTTTTCAGGGCATATCCGGCGAATCGGACGGATTTTGGAGGCGCTGTCGGGCGATGATGGGAGGCAGGCAGGCTCCAGCACCCCCTCCCCCTCCCTTGTTCTCCTTGACGAAGTGGGTGCAGGTACTGACCCCTCAGAAG
Organism: Cyanobacteria bacterium J069; assembly: GCA_003695655.1. Classification (GTDB taxonomy): domain Bacteria; phylum Cyanobacteriota; class Cyanobacteriia; order Elainellales; family Elainellaceae; genus Thermoleptolyngbya. The sequence goes on along the minus strand of RFIF01000062.1, from coordinate 797 downwards.
GAAGCGCCCTGGCGATCGCCCTCCTCCGCTACCTAGCCGATCACGCTGCCTTAACCGTCGCCACCACCCACTATGGCGAACTAAAGGCGCTGAAATATCAGGACGAGCGGTTTGAGAATGCGTCGGTGGAGTTTGACGACGTATCCCTGTCGCCGACCTATCGGCTGCTGTGGGGGATTCCGGGGCGTTCAAACGCATTGGCGATCGCCCAGCGGCTTGGCCTCAACCCGGAAATCGTGGAGGCGGCCCGGGCGCAGATCGGCGCAGGCTCGGAGAGCGATGTCAACCGCGTGATCGCCGGACTAGAGCAACAGCGCCGCCAGCAAGAAGAAAAGACAAAATCTGCGGATCAGTTGATTCGAGAAACGGAACGATTGCATCGGGAGATTTTGCAACGAGCGGAGATGCTGCGGCAGCGCGAACGGGAACTGCAACAGCAGCAAGAAGAAGCTGTGCAGGCGGCGATCGCCCAGGCCAGAGGCGATATTGCCAAAGTGATTCGCCAGCTTCAGCGCGGCCCCGAAACGGCTCAGGCAGCCCAACAGGCCACCGAAGCCCTGAACGACCTGGCCGATCGCCACTTGCCCTCTCGACAAGTTTCCCCCAAACCAAAACCCGGCTTTCGACCCAAAGCGGGCGATCGCGTCCGCATTCCCCGACTGGGCCAGGTTGCCGAAGTGCTGACGAATCCTGATGACGGCGGCGAATTTACCGTCCGCTTTGGGCTGATGAAGATGACCGTTTCTCTGGCGGATGTGGAGTCGCTGCAAGGCGAGAAGCCGGAGTTGGGGGGCAGG
>RFIF01000610.1 GCA_003695655.1 Cyanobacteria bacterium J069 | reverse complement strand
CCTCATGTCCGACTCCGCCCTGCCCCCCGTCATCCAGCACATGCTCAAGCCGGAGTTTTATCCGCATCCGGTGCCGCCCGACCCGCTCAAGACTGAGGCCGGGAAGCCGCCGGAATATCCCGAAGACTTTTATCCGTCGGATGCGGCTCCGGTGCAGTTGATTCAGACGCACATTTCCTACGTGTTGCTGACGGGCGAATATGCTTACAAGATCAAAAAGCCGCTGAATTTTGGGTTTCTGGACTATTCCACGCTGGAAAAGCGAAAGCACTTTTGTGAAGAAGAACTGCGGCTGAATCAGCGGGCAGCGGCGGCCGTGTACCTGGAAGTGGTGCCCATTACCCAAACGCTGGAAAATGCAGAGCCGCAGTTTCATCTGGGTGGGTCGGGCGAGGTGGTGGAGTATGCGGTGAAGATGCGGCAGTTCCCGCAGTCCACCCTGCTAACGAACCTATATGAGCAGAGCGAGCTGACCGAGGAACGGCTGAAAGAACTAGCGGGGGCGATCGCCGCCTTCCACTTGCATACAGAAACCAGCGACTATATCCGCGAATTTGGGCGCACAGAGCGGGTGCGGCAGGCGTTTGACGAAAACTGGGCGCAAACGGCGCAATATATCGGCGGGCCGCAGACCCAGACGCAGTTTGACGAGACGCGGGCTTATTGCGATCGCTTCTTTGCCGAAAACCCTGACCTGTTTGACGAGCGCATCCGCCAAAACTGGATTCGCGAGTGTCACGGCGACCTGCACCTGCGCAACATCGCCTACTGGAAGCAGCAGTTTCTCCTGTTCGACTGCATCGAGTTCAACGAGCCGTTTCGCTTTGTCGATGTCATGTTCGACATTGCCTACATCGTGATGGATTTGGACGCGCGGCAGCGTCCCGACCTGCGAACCGTGTTTTTGAATGCCTACGTGGAGCAGACGGGCGACTGGGAAGGGCTGCGGGTGCTGCCAATCTACGTCAACCGCCAGACCTATGTGCGGGCAAAGGTCACGTCCTTTTTGCTAAACGACCCCAACGTGCCCGAAGAAGAGAAGCGCAAAGCCCACGACACCGCCGCGCTCTATTATCGGCTGGCATGGGAGTATACGAAGCCCAAGACGGGACGGCTGATGCTGATGAGCGGGCTGTCCGGTGCAGGCAAAAGCACCACGGCGCGGGCGATCGCCCAAAAGCTCGGTGCTGTTTATATTCGCTCGGACGCGGTGCGCAAACACCTGGGCGGCGTGCCCCTGACAGAGCGCGGCAGCAACGACCTTTATACGCCGGAAATGACGCAGAAGACCTATGATCGCCTGCTCAGCCTGGGCACGGCGCTGGCGGCTGAAGGGTACATCGTGATTTTGGATGCAAAATATGACCGGCAGGCACTGCGGGAAGCAGCGATCGCCCAAGCCAGCGCCCAGTCCATCCCGCTCGATATCATTCACTGCACAGCCCCGCTGGACGTGTTGAGCGATCGCCTCAGCCAGCGCACGGGCGACATTGCCGACGCCACGCCGGAAATCCTGGCAAAACAGACCTTTGACGCCTTTACGCCAGCCGAAACGGAATACGTTAGAACAGTAGACACAACCCAGCCGCTCGACTCGCTCCTAAACTCGCTGTAATGGGCGATCGCCATGACCAACGAACTAATTGTTGAAAAGCTAGATACGCTAGATTCTCGGATTGATGTTATGGATCAGCGCCTCACCCAGCGGCTTGACACGCTGGCTGAAAGCGTGCAGGTTTTGTCCGACCAGGTTGGGCGAATGACCGAGGAACTGACCCGCCTGGAAATTTCTATGCGAGACGGGTTTAGCGAGATGCACGAGGGTTTTCGGGAAATGCGCGAGCAGTCCAAAAAGCGCGACGAGCAAATCGATCGGCTGCTGACGCTTTTGGAACGGCTGATTCCCGTGAGAGAGTGAATCCCGTGGCATGGCGTGCTGATCGGTGAGGACGGGCGATGTTTGAGGAATTGCAATGGGCAACAACGATCCCGTAATTGTCGGCATTAAGCTCTGGATTGTTTTTCTGATTGGGTTTGCGCTGCTGGGCTATTGGGTGCCGCTGTGCATTGGGCTGGGGGCGATCGCCGGACTATCGGGCGCGCTGATCGCCAGCTATCGCAAACAGGCGCAGCCCTTACCATCAGAGCAAAAGGGACAGCGGGCGCTGATTCCCCGACTCAGCCTGGGGCGAAAGTTGCTGGAAGATGGGGACGAAAGGGCGATCGCCCGGCCGCGACGCGGATTTTTGACGCGCCCGCCGGGGCCAAGCTTCAAGTCGCGATCGCGGCGCTAGACTTTTTCGCTAGATTTTTTCGCTAAACTTTCCTGCTTTATTTTCTTGCTTTACATTTTCTTGCTTTACAAAGTCTCTGCGCCGCTTCACCGAAAATTTACGGTTGTAGCCAGCCAACTAGCAGCGTTAGAAATGATACGTTGCAGAATGCACCTAAGTTCTGCAATATCAGGGATTAATTTTTGGGCCGCCTGGCTCATCTTGTTTAAAGATTTCCGAAAAATTACTCATATGACTCTGGTGATGTAAACAATCTTGTATTTTCTCAAAGGCAGCGTTCAGTGTTGCTTTCCAGAAGATAGGGAGACCCAAGTAGTTGCGGTTCACATCAACCCATCGTCCCCTATTCACCAGAATCGCCAGAAATGGCGTAGTGGGTACGAGATTAAATCCAGCGAAATCAAAAATCAGGCGGCGTACACATCGGAAATGCATCTCAACGTTAGAGCTAGCCATGACACCCTATATCGTCAGTGAGTGCTCTGTCCGCTCGTTTCGGTTTTATATGAACGGATGCCTCTATGAAGGCATTCGCTACGGCAACAAGCTCTATCGGCTGGTTAAAACCTTCGGCAGGCAAGAAGAAGACAGCCTTTATACTTACTGCTGCCAGTTTATGTCCAATGCCAGCCCAGAGCATTCAGCGGCAATTGTCACGACATCCCGGCAGCAATATCGCATTTGGACGGAACTCCGGACTGAGCTGCCCAGCGACGTTGCCTCCGCGGTGCAATACGCCTAGCCTGACGGGGTTGTGAGGAGCGCTCGGCTACGATAGGAGTGCGGTGATGACAGGTCGTGAGCCAAGACGGCGATCGCCCCTGTTCATCCTTTGCGAACGCCTGAGTCCGATCGTTCCCAGCCAAATCTAGTGCTTAAGACCAAGCCTAAGAATCAGCAGAATCAGCCCAAAGCCCAGCCCAAAACCCACCTCCAGCCAAATGGTGCCGTTGCCCTGGAGGCTGCGCCGCCGACGCTGCGGCAGCGACTGGCCCAGCGACGCAAAACCAATCGTCTGCGGCAAGAGCTAATCACCTTCACCATCTTTGCGGTGCTATTTTCGACGGTGATTGGGTTTGTCGTCGGGCTGGTAGCGGGCATACGCCCCGGCATTGGCACCACCATTGGCACCCTCTGCACGGCACTGTCGTTTAAGTATCCCCGACAGGCGCTTTGGGCATTTTTGCTATATATGCCTTTTAGCGGCTCTATTACCTATGCGCTGGGCAGCAGTCCTCTGCTTCAGCTTGCTAAGGATGGTTTCTATGTTCCCGCCGTGTTTGGGGTAATTCAATATTGCCGCCGCGAAAAGCTGCCCGTGCTAGTGCCTCGACAGATGATTGCCCCGGTGGGCGTGTTGCTGGGGCTGAGCCTGATGACGCTGCTAGTTGTGAACGGCGCACAGCAGTTGAATCCAACTCCAGGAGAACAGCCGATCTTGTTGGGGATCTTGGGACTAAAGGTGCTCATGGGCTACATCCCGCTGGTGGTGTGCGCGTATTATCTCTTGCGCGATCGCCGTGATTTGCTGTTTCTGATGCGGTTTACAGTCGTCCTTATCCTGGTTTGCTGTGCCCTCGCCTTTGTCCAATACCTGCTGCTGAAGACAGGACGCTGCCCCGGCACCCGCTTTGCCCAAGGGCCAGATCTGTACCGGGCATCGCTGAGTGCTCGCTGTTTTGTCGGCGGTGCGCTGCTTTACACGCCCCAGTTCAACCAGATTCGCTTGCCGGGAACCTTTGTTGCCCCCTGGCAGTGGGGCTGGTTTCTCATTTCCAGCGCGTTTCTAGCCTTTGCGACGGCCTTCAGCGACCCCAGGACTCGCTGGCGCACCACCGGGCTAATTTCGCTAGCATCCGTGTTTATCATGGCGGTGCTGTCAGGACAGCGAGTGGCGCTGATTTTGGTACCAATTATTTTTATAATTCTGCTCGTGCTGACGGGGCAGGTCGTAAACCTGAAGCGATTTATTCCCGGTGCCGTAATTCTTGGCTTTGTGCTGGGTTTTGCCGCACTGCGAAATCCCGAAATTTTGGCCCAGCGATTTGAGAGTTTGCAAAGCCGGTGGGAAGCCTCTCCGCCACACCTGTTCATTTTGGAGCAGTTTCAATGGTCGATCAATAACCAAAACTTTCTGGGGAACGGGCTAGGACGCGCCACGAACGCCGCCCGCACCCTCGGCGATACCGAACTGATTGAAACCTACTACCCCAAGCTGCTGTACGAAATCGGCATCCTCGGTACGCTGGCGTTTTTGGTGCTGGTGACAGTGCTCACAGCGCTGACCTTTTGGGCCTATCGCCCGTTGCGCGATCGCACGCTGCGGGGCTACGGAGCGGCCCTTTGGCTATTTGTCCTATTCATTAGCTACAACACCTACTACTACCCGCTGGATGTCGATCCGGTCGCTGTTTATTACTGGTTCTTTGCAGGAGTGGTGCTAAAGCTGCCAGAGCTAGAGCGGCAGGAGCGGCTCGACGCCGCCGCCACGCAACCCCAAAATTCGCGACGCCGCTTTAAGCGATCAGGGTTTGCCTGAGCTTTGCCCGAGCTTTGCCCGAAACTTGCCGCAGATTTGCCGCAGATTTGCTCGAAACTTGCCAGGGGCAGGCGTCAAGATTTGGCATAAACACTTGGCATAAACACTGGCATAAAAACAGCGGGACAGACTCGAATTATAAGTCTGCCCCGCATTAGAGCTATCCACGAACATAGACCCATTGACGCGACTCGCACAGCTTTTGGCGTTGCAATGATGCTGTGAGGAAGCGCTGACAAAAGCGATCGCTGACAAGCAGGCCAGCCCGACCTTACCGCTACTGCGGTAGGGCGACTGACTAGCTCATCGTCGAGCCGCTGCGGTCGTAGCTTTGGGCAAAGGAAGGATGGGGCTTGCCTTGAACATGGTTCCAAAACGCAGGCGTTTCGGCAGGCAGCCCGATTTCGGCAGCGGCCCGGCTTAGCATAGACTGTTGGCGATTTTTAATGATCTGATGGTGACGCATCATCAGGGCGCGAGCTTGTTCTTGAGTAGACATGGTGGAATCCTTCTGAAGTGCTGAGGTGATGAAACCTTGACGTTATCTGTTTCAAGTATAGCAATTCATTCTGTATCTAAAAATACAAAACACGGTTTTATTAGAAAATTTAATGTTTGTTTGCCTGTGCCGCCGTGATAGCGCTCGGCAACCCTCTATTCAAGGTGTTCTTCAAGGGTTTTTGAGCCATCCAAAGCTCCTCCAGAAAGCTGTTTTAAGAGCTGCTTTAAGGACGTTTGGGGCGATGATGACGGACGCGACTGGCTTTGTCTCGCTCGTAGGCGATCAGTCGTCCATAAATCTCATGTTTGCTGAGGTTCATTGATAGATACACATGCCGACGGGGATTGCCAAACCCCTTGCGGCGAAAGAATTTGATGGCTGGCTCGTTGGCGGGGTCGGTGTCTACTAGCAGGAAGCGTGCACCCTCTTCGATCATCCGCTCCACAATTTTGTCTACGAGCTTGTCGGCGACGCCCCGCCGCTGAAACTGGGGACTGACGCCCAGCCAGATAATGTAGCCGTAGACCCAGGAGGCTTTGCTGATGATCGTGCCCAGCACAAAGCCTGCCAGATGCCCTTCTATTTCTGCCACCAGACAATATTCTGGGTCTGTGTTGTATTGTCCGATGACCTCCCATTCGTCCCAGGTGCGATAGAGGTAAGGATAGAGGTTGCTGGTAAACAGGCTTTCGCCGAGATGGTAAACCGGGGCGAGGTCGTTGATGTCCATGTCGCGGATTTCTACGGGTGCCGTGCTGGCGATCGCCTTTTCGCGGTCAGCCTTTTCGCGGTCAGCCTTTTCGCGGTCAGCCTTTTCGCGGTCAGCGTTATGCGGTTCAAAATCAGAAGCCATAGTGAGAAGCCGTAGGGTAGAGGGAGCAGACAGGCGAAATGGAGAAATTCAGAGCAGGGTTGGTGGTGGCGGAGACGCGCTACAGGTTCAAGGTGTAGAATAGCCTCTCAGACCCGTTGGGGATCGTTCCGAGCGAATTGCAGGGCGATCGCCGGACTCTTGCCTGGCTATTTCTGCGTCAATTCAGGTTGAAGCAGACCGTGTTTCGCCACATGTTTCGCCACATTTTATGGGGCTTGGGTTGGCTGTAAACTTGCCAACTCGATCCTGCCCACCCATTTTGCATATAAAAAAGACCGCATGGATCGATTCAATAATGCGCTGACGCTCTTTTTCAGCCTGCTGGTAGAGGCGATGCCCTTTTTGCTGCTGGGTGTGCTGTTTTCCAGCGTGCTGCTGCTATTTGTGGATGAGCGCCGGCTGATTGCCGCTGTGCCCAAGCATCCGCTGCTGGCGGCAATGGTGGGGGGTGGGATTGGGTTTTTGTTTCCGGTGTGCGAGTGTGGCAATGTGCCTGTAGCGCGACGACTGATTGTCCAGGGTGCACCTGCCTCAATGGCAGTGGGCTTCTTGCTGGCAGCGCCAACGGTAAACCCAGTGGTTTTTTGGGCGACCTGGATTGCCTTTCGCGATCAGCCGGAGCTGGTTTTTCTGCGGGTGGGGCTGTCGCTGCTGGTGGCGGTAATTGTGGGCTGGGTGTTTAGCGCGCAGGCAGACTTGCGCCCGCTGATGCAGCCGACGGTGGCGCGGGCGATGCCGGCGGTGCGCGATCGCCCCACCGCTGCCGCCGCTGAATCCTCTCTGTTGCAATCGGGCACCTACTGGCTGGGTCAGTCCGACCAGCCGCTGCGTCCAGACGGGTCGCTGTCTACCTCGGCGATCGCCGTCAACCCCGCCCTCACCAAGCCGCTGCCCGACAAGCTCTGGCTTTTGGTGAACAACATTGTGCAGGAAATGCGCGAGTTGGGCGGTGTGCTGATTTTGGGGACGGCGATCGCTGCAATGGTGCAGGTGTTTGTCCCCCGCGAGTGGGTGCTGGGTCTGGGGCAGGGCCCCGTCACCTCGATTCTGGCGATGATGCTGCTGGCGTGGATTGTGTCGATCTGCTCCACGGTCGATGCTTTCTTCGCGCTGTCTTTTGCCTCGACCTTCACCAGCGGGGCGCTGCTGGCGTTTCTGGTGTTTGGCCCGATGATTGACCTGAAGAACATCGCGCTGCTGCTGTCGATGTTTCGCGGCCGGGCGATCGCCTATCTGTTTATCCTGGCGGGCCAGCTTACATTTTTGTTTTGTTTGCTGATTAATTTGTATATCAGCTAGGGTGCGAGTGACGGGGTAACGGGGCGACGGAGTGACGGAGTGATGGTGAAAAGAAGCAGTAACCCAGGAAGAAAAAACCGCACTGGACTTTGGCTCATCTGGCTCGATGCGCTCATGCTGCTGGCATGGGGTGGGCTGATGCTGCGGTTCTGGCTGACGGGGCGGATTAATATCTTGCTGCATCCTGACTATGTGTGGCTGGCGATCGCCGCTGGGTTTGCGCTGTTGGGGCTGGGCATGGCCAAGCTGTGGGAAGCGCTGCGGCTGACGCGACGGGGCATCGCCATTACAGAACCGTCGGAGTCGCACACCAACCTGCTGCCGCCGGGCTGGAGTAGCGCCCTGCTGCTGGCGATCGCTATATTTGGACTTCAGTTTACGCCCCGCGCTTTTGCCAGCCAGGTGGCAATGGAGCGCGGCGTGGCAGATACCCTCACCCTGACGCGATCGCAGCCCCAGTCTTTCCGCACCTCCACGCGCTCCGAAGACCGCTCTCTCATCGACTGGGTGCGCCTGCTCAACGTTTATCCCGAACCCGATGCCTACACCGGGCAGCAAGCCTCAGTCGAAGGCTTCGTCATCCACTCGCCAAACTTGCCGAGCAATTATTTCACCCTGACGCGCTTCGTGATTACTTGCTGCGCTGCGGATGTTTATCCGGTGGGGTTGCCCGTGAAACTGGCGGGCGATCGCACGGCCTATACCCAAGACCAATGGCTCCGCGTTGAAGGCGACATGACCACCGAAACCCTGGATGGGCAGCGACAGCTCGTCATTCAAGCAGCATCGATTACGCCCATTGAGGAACCCCAGAATCCCTATGACTATTAGATGACTATTAGATCACTATAGGATTAAGGGGTTGGCGGTTAGGGTGGGGGAACCCAAGAAGATGGGAGGGTCTGCAATTTGGCGATCGCCCACACCTATCGCCCAATACTCTCTAACTGAACAGCGCGCTTATACTGGAGATCTGTAATCAGTCGAGGTGGGTTTGGTTTTTCGCTTGATCAATGAGCGATCGCGTTGGACTCGGTGCGATCGCCCCAGTCCCTTATTCGAGTGCCACTTGGTGCGCTGATGAAACTGTTCCGACGGTTGATCCAACGGCTTGAAACAGGGCGGCAAGGACAGCGCTCTCAGCCAGGCGCTCTACGCTCTGGTCAACGGCCTGGTTCTGCGTCTCCCCGCTCTGCTGACAAACTCTCCACCCGTCTGCGGCTACAAGTGTCTCAGGCCATGCGCTTGGGCCAGGATTGGCTCTGTCCACCCGCTCGTCGCCGCAAGTCTTCTTTTTCTTCGACCTGTGCCTATCCTCGGGTCTATGCGCTGCTCGCCGTGGCCACGCTGACAAGCGTCATTGGCTATCGGTTTTATAACGAGCCACAGCTAGCTGTAGGCACGATGGCTCCCCAAACGCTGCGCGCCCCGGCCAATGCGTCAGTTTTAGATGCTAAATCTACCGAGGAAAAGCGCATGGCGGCCCGGCTGGGGGCGCTGCCGGTGCTGATGATTGATCCAACGGTCAATCAGCGAGTTTACCAGTCCATCCAGCGCATGTTGGACGAGGGGGACACGGTACGGCAGATATCTGGGCCGTTTCCCTATGTCTCTACAGGCACCCTGTCTACGGCGGCACAGTCGTATCTGCGGCAGACCTCAAAGGCAGAGTGGGAGTCCACGATTGCGACGGTAGAATCGACGGCGAGCCGTCTCCCTGTGTCTGCCGCGCCGCAGGCGGCAAACGGCAGAGAACTCCCGTCCCGCTCTTCTCAGCAACTGGCGATTCTAGAGCTGCAAAACCAGCGCCGTGCTATGTCCGAAGAGGATTTTTCGGCGCTGAAGCGGGTGATCGTGCGGGCGCGACAAAACTATGCGATCGCCCTGGCAGAGCTATCCAGCTCCACGGACGGGGTGCCCCAGCTTTACTCGCCTGCGGTGCTACAACTGTCGGATACAGAATGGCTGGACACCAAAGTCAAAGTGCGGCGCGCCTTGGAGCGCATCTTGACCCAGGGCGTTGCGCCAGGGTTGCCCAGCGGTATCTTAAAGGATGCCATCCGCATCCAGATGGGAACTGATTTACCTGCTAACACGCTGCCATTAGCAAATACGCTCTTGCTGTCGGCGATCGAGCCTAACCTTGTTCAAGATCAAGCCCAGACCCGTCTCCAGTCGGAGCAGGCCGCCCAGGCGGTGGAGCCGGTCATGGTGGCAGTCCGACGCGGCGAGGTGATTGTCGATCAGGGCGACACCATTACCCAAGAAGATTTTGTGCTACTCGACCACTTTGGGCTAAGCCAGCGCGGGATCAATTGGGTCGGGCTGGCGGGCTTTGCAGCGCTGGTGGGCGGTGGTGTGATGGTGTTTCTGCTGGTCGAGCGGCGATTTCATCCGGGCTTTCGGCGACGCGACTATGTGCTGGTGATGCTGCTGGTGCTCAGCACACCCGTGCTGCTGGCGATTGGCGCTTCTACGACTACACTGCCGGCGGTGGGGCTATTGGTCAGCAGTTTCTATGGGTCGCCGCTGGGGGCAACGGTCGCAGCGTTTCTCAGTCTGGCGCTGCCGCTGGGGATGGATGTGGGCAGTCGCCACCTGTTTGCTAGCTCGGCCAGCAGCCTGCTGGGGGCGGTAATGGCGGGCAGACTGCGATCGCGCGAAGAAATCGCCTTGCTGGGCGGCGCGATTGGGCTAACCCAGGGTTTGGTCTATCTGTTTTTGAGCCTGATAGTCAGCGGCGGCAGCGGCACGGTCTGGTATACCATCCTGATGGCCTCGGTAACGCAGGGCCTGCTGGGCGTGGCCTGGAGCATTGTGGCGCTGGGCATCAGCCCCTATTTAGAGCAGGCGTTTGATCTGGTGACGCCGATCCGTCTGGTGGAGCTGTCCAATCCCAACCGTCCCCTGCTAAAGCGTCTGGCTGCCGAAGCACCCGGCACCTTTCAGCACACGCTGTTTGTTTCGACGCTGGCGGAGGCGGCGGCCCGCGAGCTGGGCTGTAATGTGGAGCTGGTGAGGGCTGGCACGCTCTATCACGATATTGGCAAAATGCATGACCCGAAGGGCTTCATCGAAAACCAGATGGGCGGCCCCAACAAACACGACAGCATCGACAACCCCTGGATCAGCGCCAACATTATCAAAAAGCACGTTACTGAGGGCGAGGTGATGGCTCGTCGCTATCGCCTGCCCCGCGCCATCCGCGCCTTTATTCCCGAACACCAGGGCACGATGCTGGTGGGCTACTTCTTCCACGAAGCGCAGCAGCGCGCCAAGGCAGACCCGGCGCTAAAGTTGCAGGAAGCCGACTTTCGCTATGATGGGCCGGTTCCCCAGTCCCGCGAGACGGGCATTGTGATGCTGGCAGACTCCTGCGAGGCGGCGCTGCGATCGCTCAAAGACGCCACCCCCAAAGATGCCCTGGCCATGGTCAACCGCATCCTCTATGCCCGCTGGCAAGATAATCAGCTTGTGGATTCGGGTCTAGAGCGCGCCGAGATGCCCCGCATTGCCGAAGTCTTTGTCCAAGTGTGGCAGCAGTTTAACCACCAGCGTATTGCCTACCCCAAGGCGATCGCCGCTCCAAAACCCTCCACCGCAGAGGTAAAATAAGGACTTAGGTTTCAGGGATCAGGTGCCAGGTTTCAGGTCTGGCCTCAATCCCTGAAACCTGACCCCTAAAACCTGACCCCTAAAACCTAATGATCGATACGTCCGATATCAAACGCAGCATCGAACAGTTGTCTGATCGCCTGGGTCATACCCAGGACTATCTTTGACCTGCCTGCCCTCACCGCCAAAATTCAAGACCTGGAGCAGGTCGCATCGCAGCCCGACTTTTGGGATGACCAGACCCAGGCGCAGCGGGTGCTGCAAGAACTGAACGACCTGAAATCCCATGTGGAGCAGGTAAACCGCTGGAAAGCAAGTCTGGACGACGCGCAAGCAGTGTTAGAGCTATTGGAGCTAGAGTCGGACGAAGCACTACTGCAAGAAGCCCAGTCCAGCCTCAGCCAGATGAGCCGCGAACTAGATCAGTGGGAATTGCAGCAGTTGCTCTCTGGAGAATATGACGACCGGGGCGCAGTGCTGACGCTCAACGCAGGCGCAGGCGGCACCGACGCGCAGGACTGGGCCGAGATGCTGCTGCGCATGTATACTCGCTGGGGCGAAAGCCACGGCTACAAGGTGTCGCTGTCGGAACTGTCGGAGGGCGATGAAGCGGGCATCAAGTCGGCCACCCTGGAGATTGACGGGCGCTATGCCTACGGCTATTTGAAAAACGAGAAGGGCACCCATCGCCTGGTGCGAATTTCGCCGTTTAACGCCAATGACAAGCGGCAAACCAGCTTTGCGGGCGTGGAGGTGATGCCGATTTTGGATGATTCGATTGAGCTAGAAATTCCTGAAAAAGACCTGGAAATTACTACCATGCGCTCTGGCGGCAAGGGCGGGCAAAACGTGAACAAAGTGGAAACGGGAGTGCTGGTACGCCACCTGCCGACGGGGATTCTGGTGCGCTGTACTGAAGAGCGATCGCAGCTTCAGAACAAAGAAAAAGCCCTGGCCCGCCTCAAGGCCAAGCTGCTGATTATCGCCAAAGAGCAGCGCGCTCAGGCGATCGCCGACATTCGGGGCGACATGGTAGAAGCCGCCTGGGGCAACCAGATTCGCAACTATGTGTTTCACCCGTATCAGTTGGTCAAAGACCTCCGCACCAATGTGGAAACGACAGCCGTTAGCGATGTGATGAACGGCGAACTGGATAGCTTCATCGAAGCCAGCCTGCGGCAGGAGAATCAGTTGGTGGGAGAATCTGCTGTTTAGAGGTTCATTTTGGGCGCATAGCGCCCAAAATGAACCCTAGACTTTCAGGCTATCCTTCAGCGCGTAGACCACCTGCTCTTGTTGTTCTGGCGCAAGTTCCGGGAACATCGGCAGCGACAGCACCTCATGACACACCTGCTCGGTAACTGGAAAAGCGCCAGCGCCGTAGCCCAGCGGCTTATAAACCGCTTGCAGATGCAGCGGCAGCGGATAGTAAATCATCGAGCTGACGCCCTGCTGCTGCATAGACTGGCGGACGCGATCGCGGTATTCCCCACCCACGGTTCCTTCAGGCAGGGGCGACAGACGAATCGTGTATTGATGCCAGACCGACTTGCCGCCGGGGACGGGATGGGGCGGCATCACGCCGGGAACCGGAGCCAGCAGTTCGGTATAGCGGGCGGCGATCGCCCGTCGCTGCTCATTCCAGGTTTCCAGATGGCGCAGCTTGACCTCCAAAATGGCCGCCTGCACCGCATCCAGACGGCTAGTCAGCCCAATTTCATCGTGATAGTAGCGGGTGTGGCTGCCATGTTCCCGCAGCGCCCGAATGCGCGCGGCGATCGCCGGGTTGCTCGTCGTCACTGCGCCGCCATCGCCACAGGCACCCAAGTTTTTGGTGGGGAAGAAGCTAAAGCAGCCCACATGCCCGATGCTGCCCACCCGCTGCCCGTTCCACTCCGCCCCAGCCGCCTGGGCACTATCTTCGATGACGATCAGGTTGTGCGCTTGGGCGATCGCCATCAGCCGTGTCATATCCACCGGCTGCCCAAACAGGTGAACTGGGATAATCGCTTTGGTGCGGGGCGTAATGGCCGCTTCGACCTGATCCAAATCCAGGTTAAACGTCACCGGGTCAATGTCTACAAACACGGGCGTCGCCTGCGCCTGGCTTACCGTCTCCGCCGATGCAATAAACGTAAAGGGCGTGGTAATCACCTCGTCCCCTGCGCCAATGTCATAGGCTCGCAGCGCCAGATATAGCGCGTCGGTGCCGGAGTTGCAGGCGATCGCCTCCGACGTGCCGATGTAGTCTGCAAAGGCCTGCTCAAAGCGCTGCACCACCGGCCCGTTGATATATTGCCCGGAAGCCAGCACGCCCAACACCGCCTCATTGACCTCGGCGCTGATCGTTTTAAACTGCTGCGTTAAATCAAGAGGGGGAATCGAATTCACTCGCTTACACCAGAGAGCTAAAGGGTCAGACTCTATCTTCCCGTAAGTTTATGGTAGCGAGATCTGGGAGTGGACAATTCTCATCCAGATCGAGGCATCAGATTGGGAACGTCGGGTTGGAGAAAGGCAGGGCACTTGTGGAAAACCACTTCTTAAAGAAAATTTCCAAACTCGGCTGATCAAAAGCGATCGCCCAACACACCTAGCAGTTTGCCAAGGTGCTAGGCTGACTGAGGTAATTTGAACTTGATTCTTTGCAATGAACCTGCACTTTCCAGAAGATGCCCTGACGCTAGCTTTGATTATTGGAACCATTGCGATCGCTCTGCCGCTGTTGGGCTGGCTGTTGCGCGTCGCCGGATCGCTGATTAGCAGCGCCATCTCCATACTAATTCTGCTGTTTTTGGTGAAGCTTGTCTTTGGACTCAACCCCGACCAGCTCTGGTATCAGGCCAGCCACTTTGTCCAAAAAATGGTTTCTGCTATTGGTTAATCCAAGATAGCGAAGGGGCTGGTTCCGCCGACTCAGCTCCATTACTCAACCCCATCACTCCAACAAATCTTGAACCCCCGCAGGAGCCTGTGGCGATCGCAGGTGTTCTAGCGTAGAGCCTATAGTAGAGCCTATAAAAGACAGGACGCTTAATCCTGCGGCTTTACCCTCAGATAATCGCTAGATCCCTCAGAAAAGGAAGGCTTTAAGGTAGTTTCCCTCTCTTTCAAGCGGGGCAAGGGGAACTCCTGATGGGCTAATAAAACTTTTGTTTATGGCGGTTGAAATTGCCGTCGAAATAGCAAAGTCGCTCTCCACCGACTCTAGATTTTATCGTTCAACCTACGCTCGCCTAGCGTGCCGAAAGTGCCAGCGGGTTTTGCGCTGGCGGGCGCAATCTTTTTAGCCACCCTTTTCAAACAACCTCTCAAGGTCACTAGCCCGCCCAGATTTTTCAAAAAATATCGAAAAGATACCATCCAATCGGAAGCGAGCCTTGTACTAACAGTAGAGCAATCAGCGAGAGAGAAATTTGAACGCTCTTTCGACTTGCTGCTTGCTTTATCTGTTGACGGTTTGTTCTCTTTTGAGTTGAGATTCAGAGCGTCGAACTCTGCCCAACAGTATTTTTCTAATAGCTGCACAAAGCTGAGATAAAGCTTAGCTTTGTGAACTGAGACGGATTGCACCGGACTCAGAACTTGCAGACTCTTCTAGCGCCGCTAATCGAGCGCCAGGAAACCGTCACTCAAGACGGTTACTTTGTCCTGCAACGGAATTAGAATCAACGCGGTTTTGGACAGAGGCGATCGCCCCAAGAGAGCAACCGATCTTGATAATTAGCCCCCTTATCAGGAGCCTGCTTCCATGAAAACCAGCAACTTGATCTTTGATGTTTCAGATCATAACAGGTCGGAATATGAGAGGTTTTGCGATCGCCTCCAGGTCATCGACTTTCACGCCATTACCCATACCCTACAGCAACACTTTAGCTGGACAAAACAACAAATTAATCAGGGCATTGAACGCTATCAGCAGCTCCTGTTTTTGCTGAGTCAGTATCCCAATCAGCCAATCATACCCGACCAAATAGCCGATGAAGTGCTTCATGCCCACCTGGAAACGGGCGATCAGTTTACGCAAAACTGTCGGCATATCTTAGGATTTGAGTTAACGCATGAAGCCGGTTTTGAGACAGAGTGCGAGGGCGATCGCCATCATCAGCTATCCCTCTTTATGCAAACCCAGGCACTGATAGAAAAACACTTTGGAGCCTCCAAACAGACCTTCTCAAATTCACCCAATACCAAACAACTCATAGAGTTTGAACGTCCTGCTTACTGTGTTCTCCGCATCCATATCCCGGCCAACTGCATCCTCTCTCGTCTCGCTAAATATCTCTCAGTAGCCGCGCTTTCCTGAGCAAGAATCGTAATACCGTTTCTTCGCGAGGGTGACAATTCCATCCGCAGTTGCCGTGATCGAGGTTCGCTCTAGCTGTAGGTCAATTGCTGAAGTTCCTGCGTGCTGTGTTCTAGCTGCTTACTCATAGGACTTACGCAGTTGGATGATTTTTCGCGGGCGCAGCCCGCGAAAAATCATCCAGAATCTATAAAACTCGTTTCAACT
>RFIF01000609.1 GCA_003695655.1 Cyanobacteria bacterium J069 | reverse complement strand
GTCCTATTAATCTCTAGCTCTTGGCTTCTGCTGGTTCCAGCGACGCAGGTGTGGACTTGAGCAGCGGAAAGCCCAACGCCTCGCGCTGCTTGAAATAGAGCTGCGCGACCTGCCGCGCCAAACTGCGAATTTTGAGGATATAGCGCTGCCGCTCCGTCACCGAAATCACGCCCCGCGCATCCAGCAGGTTAAACGTGTGGGAACACTTCAGCACCTGGTCAAAAGCGGGGAGCACCAGCTCTTTTGCCATCAGGCGGCTGGCTTCGGTTTCAAACAGCCCAAACAGCGTGAACAAAAGTTCTGGGTCAGATGCTTCAAAGTTATAGGTGGAGTTTTCGATCTCGGCCTGAAGATAGACATCGCCGTAAGTGAGGGTGTCGTTCCAGCGGATGTCAAAAATCGAGTTTACGCCCTGGAGATACATGGTCAGCCGCTCTAGCCCGTAGGTGATTTCCACCGAGACGGGATGACAGTCGATGCCGCCGCATTGCTGAAAGTAGGTGAACTGCGTCACCTCCATGCCGTCGAGCCAAACCTCCCAGCCGACGCCCCACGCGCCCACCGCCGCGTCTTCCCAGTTGTCTTCCACAAAGCGGATGTCGTGGTCTTCGGGCTGAATGCCGAGCGATCGCAGCGATTCCAGATAAACGTCTTGAATGTTATTCGGCGACGGCTTGATCAGCACCTGATACTGATAATAGTGCTGCACCCGGTTGGGGTTTTCGCCATAGCGCCCATCGCCGGGTCGGCGGCACGGCTCCACATACGCCACCGACCACGGCTCCGGCCCGATCGCCCGCAAAAACGTATGGGGACTCTTGGTGCCTGCGCCCTTTTCGGTGTCGTAGGGCTGCACAATCAAACAGCCGCGATCGCCCCAAAATTGATGCAGCGTGGCAATAACAGACTGGAAGTTCACAAGCGCGAAGATAGTGAAGGATCAACTCATATCCTACTAGAGTGCGCGTTCTAGAGTGTGCGTTGAGCGAAGCGCCTTAATTCTTACCCCAACACCCCATCACTCCAACACCCAACTTTGCACTCTCACCGCCATTTCGGTACAATGATAGGCTGGATTATCTGGGAAGGCTCATGGCGAAACGGATTCAGTTGGTTCTCAATCAAGACATCAGCAAGTTGGGCAAAGCGGGCGACTTAGTAGATGTGGCTCCGGGCTATGCCCGCAACTATTTGCTACCCAAAGGGCTAGCAGTGCATACGACTCCCGGCATTTTGAAGCAGGTCGAGCGGCGGCGTGAACAAGAGCGGCAGCGCCTGCTAGAACTGAAGAAAGAGGCAGACGTGATCAAAGCCAAGCTCGAAAAGCTGTCGGGGCTGACGATCGCCAAACAGGCTGGGGAAAAGGATTCGATCTTTGGCTCGGTGACGGATCGGGAAGTGGCCGAAGTGCTGCAAGCGGCGATTGGTCAGGAAGTCGATCGGCGGGTGATTACGGTGCCCGAAGTCCGCAAGTTGGGCACCTACAAAGTCGAAATCAAGCTGCATCCTGAGGTAACGGCAACGGTCGATATCCAGGTGGTTCCCAGCGACGGAGCGGATGCGTAAAGATTGGATAAAACAATTAAATAGTACATGAATACTCTGCAAGAATAGTTGCAGAGTATTTTTTTACCCAGTTTTGACCAAAATAATCTTTTATCCAAATCTGGCTTTTGCCCAAATCTGGGTTCTGGACGTTTGTTCTCTTGCCGACTCTACCTATAGGGGTACAATAACGATCACCTCCTACAGGTAGTAGTTTTGGACGGTGCCTGGGGCAAGTGTTGCAGAAAGCAATGCTCTGATTGCCTGGTTTGCTTGTCTGTCCATGCCTCGCCCGTTCTCAGTCCTCCTCCGGTTTGTCTGCGCTGCCCTATGGTGCAAGAACTTAACTTTCAGACCTATAGCGATCGCCTGCCCCCCCAAAACATCGACGCCGAAGAGGCGATTCTGGGCGGCATCTTGCTCGACCCGGAGGCGCTGGGGCGCGTCGCTGAGCTGCTGCGACCGGAAGCCTTCTACATCTCTGCCCATCAGGAAATTTATCGGGCAGCGCTGGCGCTTCAGAGTCAGGGCCGCCCGACAGACCTGATGAGCATCACCAGCTACCTCAACGACCACAACAAGCTCGACAAAATTGGTGGACAAGGCCGCATCGCTCAATTGGTCGATCGCACCGTCAGCGCGGTCAATATCGACCAATACGCCCACCTCGTCACCGACAAGTACCTGCGCCGCAAGATGATTCAGGCGGGCAACGAAGTCGCCTATCTCGGCTATGAAACCAGCACGCCCCTAGAGCAGGTGCTCGACCAGGCCGAACAAAAGGTATTCAGCATTACCCAGTCGCGCCCCAATCAAAGCCTGACGGCGACTTCCGACATTCTCACGGCCACCTTTTCAGATATTGAAAGCCGCTCGCTGGGCATGGTGCTGCCGGGGATTTCCTGCGGCTTTTATGATCTAGACGCGATGACGCAAGGCTTTCAGCGCTCCGACTTGATCATTACGGCGGGGCGGCCGGCCATGGGCAAGACCAGCTTCTGCCTGAATATTGCCCGCAACATTGCGGCGTTTCACAAGCTGCCGGTGGCCGTGTTTAGTCTGGAAATGTCGAAGGAGCAGTTGGTTTATCGTCTGCTGTCGAGCGAGGCGCAGATCGAAAGCGGGCGGCTGCGGGCGGGGCGCGTCAGCCAGGACGAGTGGGAGCCGCTGGGCTATGCCATTAGCTCCCTGTCGCAGATGCCAATTTTCATTGACGACACGCCCGACATCTCAGTGACGGAAATGCGATCGAAGGTGCGCCGCCTCCAGGCAGAGCAGGGCGGGGCGCTGGGGCTAGTGCTGATCGACTATTTGCAGCTCATGGAGGGCAGCGGCAGCGAAAACCGGGTGCAGGAGCTGTCTCGCGTGACGCGGGCGCTCAAGGGCCTGGCGCGGGAACTGAGCGTGCCGGTGATTGCGCTGTCGCAGCTCAGCCGGGGCGTGGAGTCGCGCACGAATAAGCGCCCGATGATGAGCGACCTGCGGGAATCTGGCTCGATTGAGCAGGACGCTGACTTGATTCTTATGCTCTATCGGGACGAATACTATAACCCCGACACGCCCGATCGCGGCATTTCTGAGATCATCATCACCAAGCACCGGAATGGCCCCGTGGGCACCGTGAAGCTCCTGTTTGAGCCGCAGTTTACCCGCTTCCGCAACCTGGCGTCGCCGGGGCGGAGTTAGGTTTTAGGGGTCAGGGGTCAG
>RFIF01000608.1 GCA_003695655.1 Cyanobacteria bacterium J069 | reverse complement strand
GCATTGCCAATGGCAGCAGGGTCGAGCTAACAGGTCGCCAGAGTGGCCAATGGGTTGAGCGCACCAATGGCACCTGGGTTTCGGATAATTGGCTAGTCGCCAGCCCTTCTGGAAATGTGGGCAGCGACATTTCTTACGGTCGGGTGCGTACTAACGGCAGTCCGCTAAACCTCCGCAGCGCTCCTGGCGGCCCCGTGATCAGCACTGTTGCCAATGGCAGCCGCATTGCGCTAACAGGACGGCGCGAAGGCGGTTGGGTGCAGTTGGCGCAGTCTGGAACCTGGGCGTCGGCCGACTGGATTGTAGCAGAGTAGATTCTTTGTAGATTCTTTCTGGTTGAGAAACGCTGCATAGTGATGCCTATGCAGCGTTTCTTGTTGTTTAAGCTGTTTTAAACCTATTGTTTAAACCTATGACTGGTTACTGTGGCTGGCTGACCACACAATTGACGCGGACGGCTAGAAGCTGCGCCTGCCCATGCCAAACCCGCCGGAACCTCTGCACGCTAGGCGGATGCGGATGGAACGATGCAATCTAGAGCCAGCGACGGCCGACGTTGCTCTGCCAGCGGCGGTTTCAACCGCCATAGACAAAAGTTTTGTCAGCTCATCAGGTTTTGAGCACAGATCCACTCAACCGCAGCGGCAAGGTTTTCAGCGATGTAGTCCGGCTGCGTGTGATGCTGATAGGCTCCAGACAGCACGCGATCGCCATATCCGGTTTGCACTAAGATGCCCTGACACCCGGCATTGTGCGCCAGATCCACGTCGGTCGCCTTGTCGCCCACCATAAAGCTGCGGCGAATATCCAGGTCATGTTCCCAGGCAGCGGCCACCAGCATCCCCGTATTCGGCTTGCGCCAGGTCGTCCAGCGCGAAAATTCGGCGACGGTGCCCCCTTCGGGCGGGCTGAGGTCGGGGCAGTAGTAAAGCGCGTTGAGGTGTGCGCCCGCTTCTTCATACAGCAGGCGGCAGAGGCGCTTGTGCAGGGCATCTACATGCGATCGCGGATAGTAGCCCCGCGCCGGGCCAGATTGGTTGGACACCAAGCAGCAAAACAGACCCCGATCGTTAAGCCGCCGCACCGCCTGTGCCACGCCAGGAATCAGGTTCAGGTCTGCAAGCTGGTGAAGATAGCCCGCTTCAACATTCAGCACGCCATCCCGATCGAGAAAGACGGCCGGACGGCTCTGAGACGGATTGCTCTGTGAATCCCCCTTTGCTTGATTGCTCATCTCTCAACTCCCATGCGGTTGCTAAAGCCCCCAAAACCGAATGCGATCGCCCAGCCAACCCGTTTCTTTCCAGCGCACCAGCGTTTGGTTGATCCGCTGACGCAGGCTTTGATATTGGTTGCCTCGCGGCATGGCGATCGCCAGCGCCTCGCCCGACAGCCGCTCTGGCAGCAGTTGATAGGTGGGGTTGTCCTGCACCCAGCCCGTCAGCACGCTGGCATCGGCCGCAAAGGCGGCGACTCGTCCCGCTTCGAGCAGGGCCAGCGCGTCTTGATAGGAATCGACGCCGACCAGCTCAGCCTGGGGCAGGCGCGATCGCACAACGGCAATGGTGCTAGAACGGTTGAGGACGGCGATCGCTCGCTGTCGCAACTGGCTTGCCCGCTGGAGGGTGCGATCGCGAGTGATCAGCGCCGTGCCGTCTAGATAATAGGTTTCGCTAAAATCTACCAGCCGCGCCCGTGACGCAGAAATGGTCATGCGGGCAATCACAATATCAACTTCATCTGCCAGCAAGGCTGCCAGTCGGTCTTGATTGGCCACCGGGCGCAGCTCGACCGCCGTCGGCTGGCCCAGCAATTCCTCTGCCAGCCGGCGCGCCAGGTCAATTTCCAGCCCTTGCAGCGTGCCCGACGCATCCTGAAAGCCCAGGGGCGGCAGATTATCCTTCACCGCCACGATCAAATAGCCGCGCCGCTGAATCGTCGCCAAATCCGCTGCCTGTGCAAACGGGGGCACAGTATACTGCACCCCCGTCCACATCGCTAACAGCATCAAACTTGCAAATCGCAGTCTGACCAAGCGTTTGCTCAACCTTTTGCTTTGGTTGCCACTTCAATCACCTTGCTAAAACCAGCCGGGTCGAGGATCGCCAGTTGGGCCAGCATCTTGCGGTTGATTTCAATGTTTGCTTTGTGCAAACTGCCGATGAGCTGGCTATAGCTAATGCCGTTTTGGCGAGCGGCTGCGTTGATGCGGGTAATCCAGAGCCGCCGAAAATCGCGCTTCCGTTTGCGGCGATCGCGGTAGGCGTTCCGCAGCGCCTTCATCACCTGCTGGTTGGCTGTGCGAAACAGGGTGGAGTGTGACCCCCGGAAGCCTTTCGCCAGCTTCAAAATCTTTTTCCGACGCTTACGCGCCACATTGCCGCGTTTTACACGAGTCATAGTCAGTCCCTACACTTGATTGGAGATAGAAATCGGTCTTCGGGCAGTCGCAGGCGGTAGGTAATTCCAGGCCATACTCCCAACCCTTTGAACAGAACCAAAAATGCACCTTTAGAGAAACATCTCTACAGGTATGGCATCATCAGCTCTACGTTGCCTGCGTCAGTCTCATGCACATCGGCCTTCTGACCCAGGCGGGTCTTGCGGGCCGTGCTCTTGTGCTGCAACAGGTGATTGCGATAGGCCTTGCGACGCCTAATTTTGCCGCTGCCAGTGCGCTCAAAGCGCTTAGCCGCCGCTTTCCGAGTTTTCAGCTTGGGCATAGTCTTCTGCCTTACTTCTGCCTTAAATTCACACAGTCTACAATTTTACACGGCAAACCAGCTTAGATGCAATCACAGCATTTTCCTAGTTTTCCCGGAATGGGCATTACTGACGGCCAATGCCCACATGCAGGGGGCACCAGATGCAGGGAACATGTTGTCCGTGGCATTATAGGAAATTCGTGCGTTTTTCTCTCTCATTGCACTGCGCTCTACAATGCTCTCTACATTCAGTATCGACCTGCTCGCTCAGGCAGAACAAGCTCTCCTGCCCACCTTTGCCAAAATTGATGCCCAGGTAAAAGCCAACCTGCGGCGGGTGCTGGATGCCTTTCGGCAGCACGGTGTAGGGGTGCATCACTTTGCCAGCGTCAGCGGCTACGGGCACGGCGATTTGGGGCGGCAAGTGCTCGATCGCGTGTTTGCTCAGGTGGTGGGGGCAGAGGCGGCGGCGGTGCGGGTGCAGTTTGTATCGGGCACACACGCGATCGCCTCTGCGCTGTTTGGCGTGCTGCGGCCGGGCGACGAGATGCTGGCGGTGGCGGGTGCCCCCTACGACACGATGGAGGAAGTGATCGGGCTGCGGGGCGAGGGGCAGGGGTCGCTGAAGGAGTTTGGCGTGTCCTATCGACAGTTGGAATTGACTCCGGAAGGGGCGATCGCCTGGGAAGATCTCGCCACCGCCATCCGCCCCGAAACCAAACTGGTGCTGATTCAGCGCTCCTGCGGCTATTCCTGGCGGCAAAGCCTGTCCATCGACGACATTGCCAAAATTGTCCACTTGGTGAAGCAGCAAAATCCAGATACGGTCTGCTTTGTGGACAACTGCTATGGTGAGTTTGTCGCCGGGTGCGAGCCGCCTGCCATTGGCGCAGACCTGATCGCCGGGTCGCTGATCAAAAATCCGGGCGGGACGATCGTCACGGCGGGCGGCTACGTGGCCGGGCGAGCAGACCTGGTGGAAAAAGCTTGCTGTCGGCTCACGTCGCCGGGTATTTGCAGTGCGGGCGGCGCAACCTTTGACCAAAATCGGCTGCTGTTTCAGGGGCTATTTCTCGCGCCGCAGATGGTGGGCGAAGCGATGAAGGGCAACCATTTGACGAGCTATGTGTTTCACCAGTTGGGCTATCCGGTGAACCCGCTGCCCGATGCGCCCCGGCGCGACGTGATTCAGGCAATTCGCCTTGGGTCGCCCGCCAAGGTAATTGCCTTTTGCAAAGCGATTCAAGAATATTCGCCGATTGGGTCGTACCTCAGCCCCGTGCCCGCAGAAATGCCCGGCTACGAGAGCAAGCTGGTGATGGCAGGCGGCACCTTTATCGATGGCAGCACGTCGGAATTTTCGGCGGATGGGCCGCTGCGGGAGCCGTATACGGTCTTTTGCCAGGGAGGGACGCACTGGACCCATGTGGCGATCGCCCTCGAAGCTGCGATCGCCGCCATCGGCCCGAAAGACCCGGATAACCCTCGATCTCGCTCTTAGCAGAGTATTCAGACACAGGTATGCCAGGAATTTTAGAAGCAAAGCCAAACACAAAGATCGCCCTATTTTGGGCAATTCTGGGGGCTTTGGGGGCGCTAGCGGTGTTTCCCTACGTCACCACGATCAATCCCCCACCCGTAGAATTGGCGGTTTCGCTACCAGTCGTGGCAGTTGGGCAGGCCGTCCAAACGGGGTTGCTGCTGTGGCCGTTGTGCTGGCTGGGGCTGCGGCTGGGGCGATCGCTGGGGCTGGATTCGCCACGGGTTCGCGCCTGGCTAACGGCCAGCCCCACGCCCCCGGTGCCTCGTCGCCGCTGGCTCGGCATTGCCCTCCTCGGCTTTTTGGGCGGGCTGGCAATTTTGGGACTGGATACGCTGTTTCAGCCGTGGATGCCAGATCCACTGGCGGGTTCCTCCGCGCCCCAGCCTCAGGTTGACCTCTGGAAGGGACTATTAGCCAGCATTTACGGCGGCATTACGGAAGAACTATGGCTGCGGCTGGGGCTGATGACCCTGATTGCCTGGACACTGTGGCGGCTGGCGGCGCGTCCGGTGTCGCCGCCGGACTGGATTTTTGGGACGGCGATCGCCCTCTCGGCACTGCTGTTTGGGCTGGGGCACTTGCCTGCTGCGGCTGGCGTGTGGCCGCTGACGGGTGTGGTAATTGGGCGATCGCTCCTGCTGAATGGGCTGCTGGGGCTTGTGTTCGGGGCGCTTTACTGGAAAATCGGACTGGAGGCGGCGATGCTCGCACATTTTTGTGCAGACCTGGCGCTGCGAGCGTTAGGCGGCAGTTAGAAACGGCTCTCTATGTCAGCGGCTCGAACAGCAGACTGGCCGCTAGCCGAATTTGCTCCTGAGGCGGAATGGCTCTTGGCAGGCCGGTCAGCCGCACGATGGTTTGCCCCGGAAACCGCTCGGCGGGAATCTCCTGCCCCGGCACGTAGCGGTTATGCACCAGGTAGGTTTGCTGGATGCCGAGGGTTTGCAGCGAGTCCACGAGTCGCGCTGCCTCTGCCAGAATGGCCGACTGGTTTTGCGCCACGCCGATGAACTCGGTGAAGGACGGATCTTTCAGCAGCTTTTGCGTCTTCACCACACGCTGTCGCAGCGTCCGCAAACGGCTCATCAGATCCACTCGTCCCACCACGTCCTGATATTTCAGCCAGAGTTTGAAAATCCAGCCGAGCCAGTCATTCAGCGCCGTCGGCATTTCCAAAAAGCGCAGCAAATGCCCGGTCGGGGCCGTGTCCAGAATCACCAAATCCTGGCTGCCGTCTTCCAGCAGGTCGATCACGGCGATCAGCGCCAGCATCTCGTCGATGCCGGGGAGCGCCTGGGACACGATCTGTCGCCACGCCTGCGGCCCGTAGGCGATTTGCAGCGCGTCGTCGCCCGTGTCGCCGCTCATCATGTCCGCCAGTTCCCACAGGTAGTCTTCGCGAAACTGATGGAGCAGTTCCTCCGCGTCGATTTCCTGGGCGCTGAGGTTGGGCAAAAGATCAGTCGGATCATGCCCCAGAACCGTTCCAAAGGCATCTCCCAAGGAATGGGCCGGGTCGATGGAGATGACCCGCACCTGCTGCTGAGGATGGCGCTGGGCCATGCCCTGGGCGATCGCTGCTGAGACGGTCGTCTTGCCAACCCCGCCTTTGCCGCCGATGATCAGCAGGCGACGGGATAGGGAGAGGAAGTCGGGGAGGGAGAGGGGG
>RFIF01000607.1 GCA_003695655.1 Cyanobacteria bacterium J069 | reverse complement strand
ACCCCTGACCCCTGACCCCTGAACCCTGGTGTTTATAGGTTGTCGCGCAGCGTATAGCCAACGCTGCGGATAGTGTGAATTAACCGTTTGGGGTTGGGGGCTTCTAGCTTGATTCGTAGTGCTCGAATATAGACCTCAATAATGTTTGAGTCGCCCATAAAGTCGTAACCCCAGACCTTTTCGAGAATTTGGTCGCGGGTTAGCACTTGCCGGGGATGCCGCATGAGCAGATCGAGCAGGTCGAATTCCTTGGCTGTAAGTTGAATCGGCTGGCGATTGCGCTGGACTTCGCGAGTAATACAGTTCAGCGTCAGGTCTTCAAATTCCAAAATGTCGGGGCTTTCTGGACTAGCTCGACGCAAATGGGCCCGCACCCTAGCCAGGAGTTCCTCCATGCTAAAAGGCTTCGTGACGTAATCATCCGCTCCGGCATTCAGCCCTGCTACGCGGTCGGGCACTTCATCTTTGGCGGTCAGCATAATGATGGGAATTTGAACACCCGTCGCTCGCAGCCGCATACAGATGTCCATCCCTGAAATTCCGGGTAGCATCCAATCTAAGATCAGCAGGTCGGGCTGCTCCGTGCGGGCATCGTTTAGCCCATCCATGCCGTTAGCGGCAACCGTGACCCGATAACCTTCCAGGCTTAGCTCTGTTTCCACAAACTGAGACAGCTTGGGGTCGTCTTCGACTAGCAAAATATGAGCGGTTGTCAGAGCGGTTGTCATGGCGTTTTCCAGAGCGGGAGAGTGATG
Organism: Cyanobacteria bacterium J069; assembly: GCA_003695655.1. GTDB lineage: Bacteria > Cyanobacteriota > Cyanobacteriia > Elainellales > Elainellaceae > Thermoleptolyngbya. The sequence goes on along the minus strand of RFIF01000607.1, from coordinate 14,556 downwards.
ATAAAAATGCTGCCCTCGCCAGGTTTGGAGCGGAGGCAAAGCTGCCCGGCCATGCCTTCGACCAAGCTTTTGGCGATCGCCAGTCCTAACCCAGTGCCATCGCGCGATCGCGTCACCCCTTCATCGACGCGGTAAAATCGCTCGAAAACCCGCTGCTGATGAGCCAAAGGAATGCCAATGCCGCGATCGCGCACATGAATCAATGCCTGGTGTGAAGTTTGTTCTAAAACTAGCTCAACTGGCTGATCGGGAGCTGAATATTTGATGGCGTTGTCTAGCAGATTAATCAGCACTTGCGCCAGTCGATCCTGATCGGCCGCCGCAATCACATCGTCTGCGGTGGCTAACACATGCACCGGGCGATTGCTCACCTTTTGGCTCATTTCTGCCACCTCCGCTACCAGTGTATTTAGCATTACCGGGGTTAGTCGAAAATGCAAATTGCCACTGTCCATGCGGGCCAGATCGAGCAAATCTTGCAGCATCCGAATGGTACGCTCGGTTTCGGCGGTGGCCGTGGCGACGGCCTGCTGCTGGTGTGGACTCAGGTTGTCGCCTCGACGCAGCAGACTCTGCAAGTAGCCAGAAATCACTGTTAGGGGTGTGCGGAGTTCGTGAGACACATTGCCCACAAACTGGCGCTGCTGTTCCCATGATCCCGACAGGCGCACCAGCATATCGTTGAAGGCTTGTGCTAATCCTAAAATTTCGTCTGGCGCTTGGTGTAGCTCTAGTTTTGCCCCACTGAGGTCATCAGCGGACACGGCACCTGCAATTTGGCTCATTTGGGCAAGCGGCTGAAGGGCCCGGCGGATGCGTTTGGCGATCGCAACAATCATGATCGCCATTACGCCTGCACTGACCAGAATGAGACTGCGAATTCCGGCATTGAGGCGCTGCTGATCATCGGTAATGTCTTTGAGAAAATACACCTGTCCCAACGGGTTGCCGCTGACCGTGAGTGGGTTGCCGCACAGCACCACATAGCGATCGCCAAAATGAAACACTGTTGGATGGGCGGGGACTTCTGTTTCAGAAACAGCGTTGATGAGATCCGGTGACGCGATATTGATTCCGGCAGAGCGTGACAGAATTTGCCCGTCCAGACCTTGCACCCAAATCAGTAATCCGGGTGTAGAAAGCTGATTGATGGTCTGCTCAACTCCCATTTCTACTGAGTCAGATTGACGATAGAGATCCACCTGTTCGGGAAATCGAGCCGCGATATATTCCAAATTTTGCTTGTGGGCAGAAATTAGAGTTTGCTCCATGCGCCAGCCCGCCCAAAGAGCCACGCCGCTCATGCCCAAAACCGAGAGCGCAATTAACTCTAGCGTCAGGCGAAACTGAAGCGATGTAGGAGAGATGCGCCTGTCGAACCAATGAGAGATAGCTGTAGAAAATCGACGCATTTTGAGGCTGGCCGCTGAGAGGAGAGGATTAATTGTGTATTAATAGCGCTTTATTAATGGCGCTGTATTAACGGCGCTCTTGATTAAAAATGCCGGATAATTATAAAACATAAAATCAATTTCTTGATTAATAAACCTTGCTGTTTTCAGCTAGATTGCTGAAATGAGAAGGCTGAAATCAAAGTTGGGAAGACGATTAAAATGTGTGGGCTGTTTGGTGTTTGACATCGAATTCAAACCGCTGTTCAAACTGAGTTTCTCCATACAAATTAAAACTAATGGTTGGTTCACTGCCAACCACCTCAACTTGATGAATCGTGTCTGGCATGAGGCTTATAATGTCGCCGGGCTTCAGCAGGCATTCGCCCACAGACTGCACTCGATCGGGATGGGTTTTGGTAGGCGATCGCCGCCAGAACCGGTTCTTTTCCTGACCGCTAAGCAAGGCCACAATTCCCCAAGCTGCGTGATTATGGATAGGTGACACGCTACCCGGCGACCAAACAACGGTCTGAATCGTAATGGGAAAATCTGGCTCATGGTACAGCATCAATACCGACCAGCCTGTTGTCGGATCGGGCGGCAAGAAATTTAATTGCAGCCATTCGGAGTGATTGAGTAGACGACGAACCAGCGGGCGAATAAAGGTTAATCGCACCTGGTCGTCTTTGACTCGCTCTAAGATATCTTCCAAATCCGTGAGAAATCGATAAAGCCGATAAGGACGTTCTAGCACCTCATCTGGCTCTGTAACTTTTACTTCAAGGCATTGTCCATCATTTGTTACAAACCAATCTCGTCCTGCCATGCTGCTCCTGATATTTTTGACAAGCTGCGTTGCCGCTAAAATAATTAAATTGCTTCAAGACTGGACTATCAAAACACTATTGCACAGTTATCGGATAGTCAGGCGTCGGATTAAGGGGACAGCTAAAGACATAGCTTCCAGGCTTGAGCGTTACTCGATAGTCTTGGGTTTTGCCTTCTAATAGGCCACCACCACTCACTTTGGGCAAAGTGGCCTGACTTAGTCCTTCACCTCGTAGATAAAAGCCCAATTCGTAGGGCACATTCTGATTTGTGATGCGAAAAATATACTCTCCAGGTGCAAGTTGTAAGGGTTTGAAGCCAGATTGGCGATCGCCCATTGTTTCAGCATTAATTTCTCGGCAATCTGCCGCGCTAGTCGTGCTAAAACGATAGTCCTGACTTTCTACCTCTAGAAACTGGCAGCCTGTTTGCGTCAGCGTAATCACTTGGACATTAGCAGTCTGAACTTCACCATTTTTTTGGCTGGCAGACAGATTTGATACTTCCTGACGGGCAGCACAACTGGCAACAGCTAGTAATCCTATCAAGCCAAACATCGGCGATCGCTTAGTTTTCATCTCAGCTTTAAAGGTGATGAGTTTGGAATGAGAATAGCCTGTTCCAACCTTAAAAGCTGAGAGCCAACTATAAGTGATCGGTCGTTAAGGACTAACTGAAGTTTTCCTGAAGACGAGTGTTGTCTGGTGGATTATCGGTGTCCATTGCGTTTGCTCTGAGTCTTTCTGGCTAACTTCAAAATCGCTGTAACCTGACTCATATCAATTCTCGTCTCGCAAACAGCGACAGATTCAATCGCTGGGAGCTTTTCAGGCTCTTAGGTTAGCAATCTAAAATCGCCAATCCAAAATCTAGAATCAATATCAGCCCCTTCTCAGTTTTTATTCAGTCTCTAGATTACCTTCAGCCAGCGCTCATATTTCTGGTGATTAATGCAAACAGCTTCCAACGATGAAGCTTTTGCAATTCTGCTAGGCAGTGCCGGTTTGAAGTCTGTAAATCATTAGTTTTATTCACTCACAAAGGAGAAGGGCATGAGAGTTCAATACGTAGCATCGCTGGCGGCTATTTCACTGCTGAGCATCGGGGCGATCGCAGGCTGTGCAAACCCTTGTGCGGCTGGGACAAAATCTCCAGGAACAGCGGGCACTGAGGTCAAGACGAATCCTTGTGCAAGTGTGAATCCCTGCGCGAGCGTGAACCCTTGCGCGAGCGTGAACCCTTGCGCGAGTGCAAATCCCTGTGCAGGTGCAAATCCCTGTGCAAGTGCAAATCCCTGCGCGAGTGCAAATCCCTGTGCGGGTCAAGCCCAATAGTCTGAACCGCAGTCGCCCAGAGAATTAGGACAAGCGGCAGTCTTGGCAGCCTGGATTGAGATACCGTTTCGTCCTAATCCTCATCCTCAAACTCTGAAACCTACTCTTTGCAAGGGTGTCTGAGCAGGGGTGTCTGAGCAGAGGTGCCTGAGCAAGGGTGCTTGAGCAAGGGTGCTTGATCTGGCGATCGCCGCTGTTCACAATTTTTTCACAAGCGCTTTTCGGGGGACAGCTTTGAATCTTCCTGGCTCTGGCGTAGACAGCGAATCGCCTCCAGCATTCCCCGCGCCTTATTCAGGGTTTCCTGATATTCCTTTTCGGGGTCGGAGTCGGCCACGAGGCCTGCGCCGGCCTGCACGCTGACGGTGGAGGAGCCGTCGGGCTGATTGCGGACGACCATCGTGCGGATGGCGATCGCCGTATTCAGTTGACCCTCAAAGTCGTAATAGCCATAGGCTCCGGAGTACACGCCCCGGCGGTTGCCTTCGAGTTCATGAATAATCTCCATGGCGCGAATCTTGGGTGCGCCGCTGACGGTGCCTGCTGGGAAGCACGCTTTCAGAAGTTCCCAAGCCGTCTTGCTCGGAGCCAAAATCCCCACCACATTGCTGACGATGTGCATGACGTGGGAATAGCGCTCGATCAGCATCAGCTCGTCCACGCGCACGCTGCCGCTGCTGCATACGCGCCCCAGGTCATTGCGCCCCAGGTCTACCAGCATGACGTGTTCGGCGATTTCCTTGGGGTCTTGCAGCAGGTCTGCGGCGAGGGCGTTGTCTTCGGCGGTGGTTTTGCCGCGTGGTCGGGTTCCGGCGATCGGGCGCACGGTGGCGATTTTGCCGCCCTCGCCATTTTCCGCTTTCACCATCACCTCCGGGCTAGAGCCGATGATTTGCCAGGTGGGAAAGTGGAAATAGGCCATGTAGGGCGAGGGGTTGATCAGCCGCAGCGACCGATAGAGCGAGAACGAGTCGCCGCGATATGGCGTTGAGAGCCGCTGGGAAATCACCACCTGGAAAATATCGCCAGCGCGGATGTAGTCCTTGGCTTTGACCACGTTGGCGCAAAACTGTGCTTTGGTCGTGTTGCTGCTGTAGTCTGGCGGCAAGGTTCCTGGGTCTACCTTTGCGCCTGCGTCTTTTCTTGGCGGTGTCCATTCCAAAATGGTGTCTTTGCCTGCCAGCGGCAGTTGCAGCTTGTCTACCATTTGCCGGACGCGATCGCCCGCTTTTTCATACGCCGCCCGCAGATCGGTGTTGGGGTCGCGCAGGTCGGCATAGGCGATCGCCCAAATTTTGCGCTGCACCTGGTCGAAGATCAGCAGATGGTCGATCTGCATCCACAGCCCGTCTGGCGTATCGTCGTCCTGGGCAGCAAATACGGGGACTCGCGGCTCGATCCAGTGGATCAGCTCATAGCCCCAAAAGCCAAACAGCCCGCCAATTCCTGGCGGCAACTGCGGCAGTGTAATCGGGCGATATGGCTCTACGCAACTGGCCAAGGCGTCAAACGGGTCGCCCTCAAACACCACCTGAGCGCCGTCCCGATGCGTTTGCACGGTGCGAGAACTGCGCGCCTCCAGCACCCACTGTGGGTCGCAACCGACAAAGCTATAGCGTCCGACGCGATCGCCCCCTTCCACCGACTCCAGCAAAAAGCTATAGGGCTGCCCCGCGCATACCTTGAACCACGCCGACACGGGCGTATCCAGATCGGCAACCCACTCCTGATACACCGGAATAAAGTTGCCCTGGGCAGCGAGTTCGGCAAATTGGTCAAAGGCGGGGAAGATCATGGGGCGTAGGGTGATGGAGTGGTGGCGTGATGGCGTGATGGAGTGGTGGCGTGATGGAGCGGTGGGATGATGGAGCGAGGGAGCGGTTTAGACTCATCCCTAACCCTTGAAATAGCACTCCTGAAATAGCACTATAGCAACTGCTGATCCTAAGCTAATCGGTGGTGCTGGGCGATCAGCGTTTAGTTTGCGGCGATGCGGCCCAAAAAAAGGGACAGATTTGCACCTGCCCCTTCCTAAAAACTATAGAAATTAAGCTGAAACCAGGCTAGATCAGGGGCGATCGCCTAGGCATCAAACGTTTTGCGCCCGCTGAACTTGACGGTTGCCGGGTCAGGGTTGCTGCCGATATTGCGCGGCACCGTATTCACCTGCTGGCGACCTTGGTTCACTTTTTCGGGGAAGACGCCGTCTGCCGGGTGGAGATACTGGATCTCACCGTTGGGATAAACACGGTAGATCTTAAAGTCCTCAATCCTGGGCTTGAACTTCGTGCGAAGCTGGCCGCCGAGGGCGATGCACTGCTCTTTACGAGCCAGATAAAGCAGGTTTTCACCCTGATTCATCACGGCTGCGCCACCCGTCGGCATTTCAAAGACCTGCTCTTTGGGGCTGGTCCATGTAATCGCGTATTTTTCTTCAGTATCAGCTTTGCTCAGCAGGCCGCCGGTGCTGCCGCCGAACTTGGGCGTTTGTCCAGTAAGCGTTTCTGTCATGAAAAGTATTTCCCTGAACAGTTTTTACGCATCCTATCACTGGCTTTGAACCCCCAAACCAAATTCTTGAGGAACTGTTACAGTTCTTTAGGCAGAACGCCAAAAGGATGGGTGATGTTCGTCTAACTAGCACAGTTTGGGGATTAAAACTCGTCTAGTCGGGGCACTAATTCCAGCGTTCCCAGGCCCAGTTCTGCCGACGAGAGCGATCGCGCTTCAAACAAACCCAGCATGTCCTTCATCGCCGGGTTGCCGCGCGCTTTGCCCGTCAGCCCCATCGCCACAATCAGCCCGCACTGCCCCTTGGTTTTTTTGCTGCGCTGATCCCACTTGCGGCGCGCTTCGATATGGATAGGATCGAGGTCATCAAACTCGCCAAACAGATGCAGCTCGCCATTGCCCGTCCGCAAGATGCCCAGGTCATAGCGGCGAAACTTGAACGGATCTTCACCGGGGTTAAAGGAAATTGAGTCGATGCCACCCGCTGCCTTGATGGCGGCAATCAGCGCATTGGCTTTAGGACGAGAAGTCTGGATCAAGATCACCGGAAACCAGTCGGCGCTGGCGGGCAGCTTGGTTGGGCTGGGCTGATGGTGAGTAGCGGCGAGACGCAGCGTTTCCAGTAGGTCAACCGGAATCGCCCCCAGACTGTAAAAAGCATCTTGGGGAATCAGGTCATCTCGCAACATGGGTAGAGCTTCATCGTCGAGGTCAAAGCCCTCTTCTGCCTCACCCGACATCTGCGCTAGCTCTGCGGCGATCTCAGGCAAGGTAGCCACCTTCACTGACACCTTGGTCTTAGGATTTTTGGGGTCGGGCAGGCGATAGCTTTTGGTGAGGGCGGGAAAGGTGTCCAGGTCGAGCCGGGCTAGATGCTGATGAAAGAATTTGTGGAGCGCCTGGAGTGCCAGCAAAACGGCGATCGCCTCCTCTTCATACAGCACCGACCGCATCCCCTCTAGCGGGTGCAGGTTGCCAAAGGTCGGCGTCATCAGCGCATCGCCTGATTCCAGTGCCTGTAGCCCGACCAAACCCGCCCCATTGGACTCCAACACTGAGTCGTCAGGGTCATACGTCAGAAAGAAGCAGTCTTGCTGCAAAAAAGCCTGCTTTAAGTCGCGGGGCGAGTCTTCGGCGGTTAGCACCTGCTGGCGAAACTGCCTCAGCGATTCGATCGAGCGATACATCAGCACGCCAAACTCCATGCCCATCAGTCCCAAAATTGAGACATACAGCGTGCCCACATCGCCATAGTTCAACTCAACGGCAATAATTTTTTCTTCATCCAGCCGCTCCCAGGGGGCATCTTGCCAGATGTCGCTGGCGGCATCCAGCAGGGCACTGGCCTGGTGGGGCGGCAGTTGGGGTGGGCGCTGGTGGGCGGCATCCTGCATTCCGTGGAAAATTTCGTCGATAATCGGCAGCTCTGGCACATACTCCACGGCAATGTCTAGCTCTTGGAGGACGCCGCGCAGAAAAAATTGAAGCTCGCGATCGCGCACGACGATACGCTGGGGTCGCCCTGGACGAACACTGGCGCTGTGGGGGGTTTCCATCGCCCGCAGCAGCGTCCGCACGATTGCCTCTGTGCCCGTTTCGGTGGGCACTACGTCCATTGCCCGCACGACCTCTTCGACCCCATCCACCCAGAGGATGCAGTCGCCCTGGATGTCATCGCCGGCATCCAGCGTGGCGGCAATCTCTGGCATCAACGTCCGGCGATCGCCCTCCCACACGCTAGGAAGCTGGGGCAATTTTTGGAGTCGTCGCCGCGTCGAAGGAGTCAATGCTGTCATATGCCAACCCGAGAAGACTCAATGGAGCCTGATACACAACTGCTGTTTCTGCAAAAAGCTAGCTTTAGGAGTCCTTGTAAGAGTCCCTGCAAGGTCAAATCTTGCCCAAATCTTGCCCAGAGAACCCAGGTTTTCTAAAAGTTCTCCCAAAGTTTTCCAAAAAACTGGTCTGAAAAACTGGTTTGATTGGAACCCTTTGCCCAGTCATACCCTAGATGCTAGTTGATACCTATGCTAAATGATTCGACGCACCGAGGAACCCAGGTTTTGTTAGCATAAATTCACGCTTAAAACGCGAAAACTCCATCCGCAAACCGACTCTTGAGAAGTTCATTCAACCCAACCAGGAGAGCTTCAAACCCATGACCACTCAAGCACCTCAATCCCAACAGCGCGGTATTTTGATGACCGATGCAGCGCTTCAGCATGTCTTGCAACTGCGCGAAAGACAGGGAAAAGATCTTTGCCTGCGCGTCGGGGTGCGCCAGGGCGGCTGCTCTGGCATGTCCTACATGATGGATTTTGAAGACCCTAGCAACATTCAGCCTACTGATGAAGTGTTTGACTATGAGGGCTTTAAGGTCGTGTGCGACCCCAAGAGTATGCTCTATCTGTATGGGCTAATGCTGGACTATAGCGACGCGATGATTGGCGGCGGCTTTCAGTTTACCAACCCCAATGCCAACCAGACCTGCGGCTGTGGTAAGTCGTTTTCCTAGAATTCATCCTGTGAACTTGAACTATGGCCGAGACCGAACTGACCGTTGAAGAACTGTTTGACCAAGGCTTGCAGCGCTATCAGGCGGGCGAGTCTGCGGACGCGCTAATTCCGCTGTTTAAGGATGTGTGCGATCGCTCGCCCAAAAGTAGCTCTGCCTGGACTTGCCTGTCGTGGCTCTACCTGCTCGACAGCAAGCCGACGCCTGCCCAAAAGGCGGCCCAAAAAGCCGTCAAGCTCAACCCGCAAGACCCCCAGGCGCGGGTGAATCTGGCGATCGCCATGCTGGATACTGCTAGCAAGGGCGTGCGCGAGCATATCGAGATCGCGGGACAAATTGTGGCGATCGCGCCCGAACTCAAGGAAGAAGTAGAGCGCAATTTTAAAGAAGGATTAAGCCGCCGCCCCGATTGGAAGAGCCTAAAGCGCGTCCAGACGTGGTTGTTGGAAAGCTAAGTAATAACGCTTAACAATTCCAGACTCTCAATAGCCTCCATTTCTATCGGGCTTAATATTGCTCAACCCGATAGGCAGTGGGGGCTTTGCCATGTCTATCAAGGGCGATTACACAATCATTTAATTATTTAGAACACGCAATCTTTCCCTACGACTCTTAACCGTGATTCAGCGAAGCCAATGATAAGATTTCATGAAATCGGTGATAAGTTGCGGTTATGACTTATCGCCAACAAAGCATATTCATACTCAAGGAGTTGGCAGCTATGTCGCATGACAATGTCGAAGTGAAGCCGGATACTCGCAATCACAAGGGCTTTTTCATTCAGGAAGGTCAATACAAGTTTATGGGCATTGACCAGTCTGGTTGGGCGCTGATCTGCGTGGATGACGCGACTTGTCACTACGTAGATCCCGACAGCTTGGAGATGGTTGGCGCAGCCGAGCAGTAAGCGCTTCTCTGAATCGAGAGAATGTCGCTCTGCGTTTGTTCTCAACATTCAATTTGGTCTGAAATTCGCGTGAAAACTACAAGTGTGAGGCTCGTCTGCTGGCTCCTAAGCCCAATCAGGCGAGCCTTCTCCTTTGGGTTTAAACGGTCTACGCATACCCGGTGCGCCAGAAAAGCCGTTCCACCGTGCGATCGCCCGCTTGGACTGGGCAATCTAAGCTTTGAGTATCTCAGTGCTGAGATTCTCGGTACTCAATCAGGCTGGGTTCTATTGCAGCGCCACTGCCATACCACTCTGTCGGGCTAGAGAGCTATTCTAGATTTAGATTTAGATTGATGGGCTGTCCGTTCTTGTAGCAGGCGGAAAATTGAGGAAGCGTTCCTTGTTGCCCTCCGCAGGTTGCGGTGCTGGTCGTCAACCGGGTTTCCCCAACAGCCTTAATCTTCTAGCAGCTTTAATGCGGAATCGGGCGATCGCCCAGGTCAAAAAGCTGTCCGTAGGTTATCACTCGATTTCATTGCCTATGCCACTCGACAACTGCCCAAAATGCAACCATCGATTGGGAGCACCGCTCAAGTCTTCGGGCCGCCAAGTCTGTATGAAATGCGGCTGGTCAGACAAACCCCGCCAGGCGGCTGGTCAACCGCAGCGCCAGAAACCTGCGCCGCCGCCGCGAGATCTGACACCCGACGAGATTCATAAAATTCTGTCAAAGGCGGCGGAAGTTTCGCTGAACAACATGAAGCCCAAAGGGAAGCAAGACCCTACCCTGACAGGCGAATAGCGCGATCGCCCCGTCCGTTGGCTTCAGACTTGGATCACGCTCATTTCTCAGGCTAGGGCGCGTCATCAATTCACCTCAGAACCCTTGAGGAATCAGCACTATCGCGCCCGCCCAAGCAAGTCAAGCTAGGGGCTGAAACCCCTAAGAAACTAGTGTTTTACTGACAATTGATGACAGCCCCTAGATCTCCTGGAAAAAGCAAATACCCTCTATTTGGAGGATGTAAAGTAGCATTGACTGGGCTACGCTAGTTGCAATCAAAAGTTTGCGCGCCAATGTTTGTGTGCATTTGTCTGAATTTATTTTTCTGAATGTATTTTTCTAAATTTAGGTGTACCCAAGTTGGGATGTCCCTAGATTTGGATGCCTCCGATTAGATATCTGCGATTAGATATCTCTGAGTTTAGATATGCCTTCTGACCTCTGTGCTTCGAGCGATGCAAGCAGGCTGGTAAGGAAGTAAAAACCTTAAAGAATATGGCAACTGGTGTGGGGAGCGCGATCGCTCAGCCAAGTCTTACTGATTCGCTGCTGCGGAGATCCGTCCAGGCAATCTCCACCTATTGCCATGTCCAGTGTGTGCTTTGGGCAGGCTTAGAAGGCGCGCCCGGAGAGGTGCGGGTATACAGTACGCCCGCAGCCATTGCTCAGCGTGCCGATTTAGAGTTGTCTCTGATTGAAGCTGATGACCTGGCGACTGCGATCCCGACTGGCGAAACCCTGGCAGCAAGCCCGCCGCCAGAGGCAGAGGAGTGGGCAGCGATCGCCTGCTTTGTGCCACACCATCTGCCAGAGTGGCTCGTAACTCAGCAGCAATTGCCCCGGCTTACCCAGCTCGACACAGGTGAACTGCTGATTCCTATTCTGGCGCAAGAGTTTGGCACGATGGATGCGGATGCGGCGCTCAGCGGTTCGCCTGGCACCCCGCTACAACTGTTGCTGCAAGTGGGGCGATCGCCCCAGTCGGGCGAACCGTTCGAGGCGGATGATGGAGAAGATTCGGCCCCCTCGCCGCCCCAAGCCTTCTCGCCTTTGCCAAACAGCCGCAGCACTTTTAGCGGCTGGAGTCCGCAAACCGTCACTTCGTTAAAGCGGCTGGGCGACCAGCTAGGGTTGGCCTATAATTCGCTGCTGTGGCGAGAGAAATTTGAGCGATCGCAGCGGCAGATCGCCCTGATGGGTCGCATCGTGCATCTGCTCAACTCGCGCCTGGAAACGGACGATATTTTGCAACAGATCGCTGCTGAGCTGGGGCAAGGTCTGACCTGCGATCGCTGTCTGCTGATGCGGCTTCAGGCGGCTGGGGTTGGCCCGGTCGCCCACTGGGCGCGCACTCAGGCTGACCTGGCTGCCCTGCCCAGCATCGAGTCTGTAGAGGTATGGCAGCCCGTGATCGACACCTTCCTCGACAATGGAGCCTCCTACCTCACCGTCCGTGCCGATACCGCTCCGACGGCTTTGCAGAATTGGCTGCGACACCTGGGCGCAGTTTCGGCGCTTCTCGTCCCTATTTTTATTCAGGCAGATTTTTTTGGTGTGGTCTGCCTGCTTGATCACTCCAAAATTCGATATTACGCCGTGGACGAAGTGCAAACCGTCGGGCAGGTGGGCGATCATGCGGCGATCGCCCTGGTCAGCGCCCAGCACCATCACGACTCGCACCGGCAAACCACGCTGCGGCTGCAAGTCATGACGCCCCAAATCAACCTGCGCGATGCCCACACCCAACTGCTGAACCGAGAAGCATTTGAGCAAGAGCTGCGGCAACTCAGCCGCCCTGCTTTGTGGACGGCGCAGCCGCCCTTTAGCCTGATTGTTTGCGATATTGACTATTTCAAACTGATCAATGATGCCTATGGCTTTAGCGTCGGCGACCAGATTTTGAGCCAGCTTGCCCAGCGATTGCGGCGACGGCTGCGCCAAGGCACCCTCGCTTATCGCTATGGTGGCGAAGAGTTCGCACTGATTTTGCCCCGCACCCCGCTGGGCCCGGCGCTAGATGTTGCCGATCGCTTGCTGAATGCCATTCACGGCCACCCGTTTGAAACTGCGGCTGGCCCGGTCGCCGTTACGGTCAGCTTTGGTGTTGCCCAGCAAGACCCCAGGGGCGATCGCGATGCCTGGAGCGTGTTGCAACGTGCAGACCAGGCTTTGCAAAATGCCAAACGCCAAGGACGAGACTGTGCCAAGGCGCTCGAATTTGGGCTAGGCGCTTAGCTTGACTTTAGCTAACTTGCCTTTTAGCCCGACTTTAGTTGACTCGTCCTCAGGATATTCGACAGGCTTCCGATAACTCGTCGGCTGGGTTTAATGGGGTTTAATGATCTATCTATAAGATGCCGTTAGCGCAGCCTAACGCATCAAACCCTTGTTAGACAAAACCCTTGCTAGACAGGCGTTATGGCCATGCCTAACAGCATCCTGCCGCGTTTATATTCTCAATCTATCCTTACTCCTACGCTTAGTCCTACAACGGTTTCGGGCAGGAGTCGTGGACGCACCCTGCCTAAAATCGCAGGCAAATTCCACTGCTCAAAGTCCAGAAGTTTGATCAAAATTTGATCAGAATTCTGCTGAGGAGACTGGCATGGACTATTAATTTTTGTTATATTACTTAATGAAGATATGTATCAACACCCACTTCCATACGACTTCAGCCGCACCTTATATGAACATCCTTCAGCGCGCCACTAGTTTACTAACGATCGCTTTGCGCCCCAACCTCGCCCCCAACTATCCCTCGCAAGTTGCCTGGACTGTGCTGCGGGTGGTGGCTGGTGTGGTGATGATCCACAACGGCTTAGACAAGCTGGCCGACATTCCTAGCTTTGCCGAAGCCTATGTGAAGGTTATCGGTCTACCCTTCCCTATTTTCTTTAGCTACCTCGCCGCCTATACTGAGCTGTTGGCCTCGCCTCTGCTGGTGCTGGGTCTGTTTACTCGCCCGGCGGCGCTGGGTCTGTTTTCGACAATGCTGGTTGCTATCTACCATCACATTAAGGTGGCAGGGCTGAGCATCCCCTACCTAGAGCTTTCGACGCTCTACGCTGCCGTGTTTCTGTTCTTCACGATTAACGGCGGGGGTCTGCTTTCTGTAGACGCGCTGCTGTCGGGCTGGCTGACGGCCACCTTGGGCGGTTCTCAGGCTAAGTCGGTCGAGGCGCTGGAAAATAATTATCAGCTCTCTGAAACTGCTTCTAAGTAAGGTTTTGGTTGCTGTAAGCGATCGCCCTGAGAATGCTTGCGTCTGGTTGCTAAGCCTGGGCCCCGGCTGCTTGGCTGAGCAATCAGAGAGCGAGCAATTAGAGAGCAAGCAATAGCCCCACGAAAAAACCGCGCCCCTGACTTAAGGCGCGGTTTTTTGATTCGCAATTTTTGGTTTAAGGACTGGGTTGAAGGATTCGATTTTACGACAAGCTGCTGGATGGGATGAATCCCCATGAGACAGCAAGCCGACAGCAAGTTAGAGGGATGAGCAGAAGGCCACTAGAAACTGCTTATTCCTAACTCAAACTGCCCCAGACTTGCCCTCGACAGTTTGCAAACACCAGCCTCATCAGCCAGATTTGCAAGAACGGATTTGCAAAAGCGGATTTAGAGAAGCGGATTTAGAGAAGCGAATTTATAAAAACGAATTTATAAAAACGTCACCTTGGACGGATCTACCAGGAGACTGCTAATTAGCACGCGATTAACCGAAATATTAATCTGATGCGCGATCCGAAGCTGAGCGATTGGCTCTTTTAGCAGATCCTGCGCCGCCAACAGGGTTTCTGCTACCTGGCGATCGCGACATTCAACTCGCAGCACGCCCCAGCGACGAGACACTCGACAGGCCTTTAATCCCTGCAACTGCCGCATTTCGGCCGGGTCTTCACGATAAAAGTCGAGAATTAGTCGTGTCAGTTGGGAAAACCAGTTCATCGCAGCGAACCCCTATCGTTGGATTAATCAGGCAGCACCCCCACAACTACACCGCAGCGATCGCCCAGAATCTCTGTCGCAGGGTCAGAGTTGGGAAGATAGCCAGGGAGTTAGCGCGACGGCGCTTTTTATGAATAACTTCATTCAAGCGCAGATCAAAAAACCAAACGATAGATTGCAAAAAGATTTAATGCCTGGCGTGAGGGAATTGCTCTGCTTTTTTTCTGGAACCCTCTTATACCAATGGGTTTGAGCATTTCTTCAAAGTGGCAAAATGTAACAATATGAAGTGTTTTTATTAAGAAATGAATCTCTATAAAGGAGAATCTTTCTTTCATTTTTGTTACGAATTTTGATGT
>RFIF01000606.1 GCA_003695655.1 Cyanobacteria bacterium J069 | reverse complement strand
GGTTTAAGGGTTCACTCATTTCATTGGGTCAACGCGCCTGAGACTATTGTCAATTTCCTCCGCTTAAATGAAACCACCCTGCTTTTTAAGGGGGGCTAGGGGGGATCTCTGAGTGCTTAACATCACACGCGATACCTTTTCAAACACCCTCTGACTTGATGAAAATGAAAATGCTGCCTCTCGAACATCTCGGCGCAAAACGATGGGTCAAGGGTTTACCATAATCCCCGGATCGCCGCAGGCACAAAGCGCAGTTCTCCCGATTCGCGCTCGTTTTGGTAATAAATGACGAGGCTGTTGGGGCTGAGGTCGTAGCGCTGAGCGCCCTGGAGTGCCGTTAGATAGCGAAACTCTTGGCTCATCAAAAATGCTTCGCAGGCCCGCTCAGTAGAAGCCAGGGGGCCAATCGCCAGTTGGTCGCCCGTGGCCTGATAGGGGCCCATAAACCGATTGCAGCCGCCGGAGCCAGACAGGCGATCGCCCGCAAATTCTGCCGTCAGCATCACATCTCGCGATGGCACGCCCGGTGCAATGCCGGCCATCGACACCAGCCGCCAGCTTCCGACTAGCTCTGCTGCTTGGGCAAGCTGCGGGCGATCGCGGATGGGCGATCGCGCCCACACAGGAAGCCCCGCCCCCACCAGCCCAGCAGTCAATATACCAGCAGTCAATATACCAGCAGTGAATATAGCCAGCCTGCGCCCCAGCCCTGAGTTCGACCCCGTTGTTTGATTCATCTCTCTACCTCAAACCTGCCCCCCGCATCATAGATCGTTCTAGGAAGCGGTGCTGGGACTCTCCTACACTAGCCCCCAAACCCTCTCGGCCAGCGCTGCGGAGCAACAACCCCAAACCTCTAATTCCTACATCCCAACCCCTGCTATAGAATCACAAAGGTATCCTTTTCCCGCTGGGGTCTAAACACGATGGATTTGACGGCTGCTCTACCGACATTTGTGGTGACGCTGCGCGAGGGCGTGGAGGCGGCGCTGGTGGTGGGCATTGTGCTGGCCTGTCTGAGCAAGGCGGGGCAGGCGCGGCTAAACCCGTGGGTCTATGGCGGCATCGGCGCGGGGCTGGCGGGCAGCGTGCTGGTGGGCGTGCTGCTGAGCGGCGTGCTGGCGGCGCTAAACCAGTCGCAGCAGAGCTATGCCCCCGTGCTGAAGCAGGCGCTAGAGGCGGGGTTTGGGCTGGTGGCGATCGCCCTGCTGAGCTGGATGCTGGTGTGGATGACGCGGCAGGCGCGCAGTCTCAAGTCGGAGGTGGAGGGCGCGGTTACCTCAGCGTTGCAGCAGGATGGCGCGGGCTGGGGTGTGTTTGGGCTGGTGGCGATCGCCGTGCTGCGCGAAGGGTTTGAGACGGTGCTGTTTCTGGCGGCGCAGTTTCAGGAAGGATTGACTCCGGCACTGGGCGCGGTTGCGGGGCTGATCGGCGCGGTGATCATCGGGATTTTGCTGTTTCAACTGGGCGTGAAAATCAACCTGAAGCGGTTCTTTCAGATCATGGGCGTGCTGCTGCTGCTGATTGTGTCGGGGCTGGTGATTTCTATGCTGCGGCATGTGGACATGGCGATCGCCGCCTGGGTGCAGCTTCGTCCCGATTCAGCGAATCTCTGCTTGAGTGCTGGGCCGTCCTGCGTGCTGGGGCCGCAGGTGTGGGATGCCCGCGCCGTGCTGCCCGACAAGCAGTTTCCCGGCGTGCTGCTGAAGGCGCTGCTGGGCTACCGCGATCAGCTTTATCTGGGGCAGGCGATCGCCTATCTGGCATTTTTGGGAACCGTCGGCTGGCTCTATTTCCAAAGCCTCAGCCCTACAGCAAAAACCGCAGCACCAAACTCGCCAACCCCCCAAGGGCGCTGACCACGTTGCCCACGCCGCCGCTGCGTCGCTGCGCCCGCCGCTCTTTCTCTTCGGCTGCGAGGATTTGCTCAATCCCCGTAACAAACTGGCTGGAAAGCTGGTGGCCGCTGGTGTTGCCCTGCGCCAAAAACATTTGCTGTGCCTGCTGTCCATCGGCAATCGCCCCGGCTTCATCGCCAAGCTGGAGCCGAGCAATGCCCCGCGCCAGCACTGCGTTGGAAAAATCGGGCTGCCGACCGAGGCTCTGATTGAAATACTGAATTGCGCCGGAATAGTTGCCGCGCTGGGCCTCTGCCAATCCCCAAAGATAGACCTGCTCCACCGACACCGCATTCTCCGGCAGGCCGATCGCCCGCCACAGATTCGCGCCGTCCAAATTTGCCCCCGTCAGGTTTGCGCCATAGAGATAGGCTTCGCGCAGGTCGGCTCCCCGCAGGTCGGCCCCACTCAGGTCGGCCCCACTCAGGTTGGCATAGGACAACACCGCGCCCGTCAGGTTTGCGCCTTGCAGGTTTGCGCCTTGCAGGTTTGCCCGATTGAGGTTCGCCAGGCTCAAGTCCGATCGGCTCATGTCTACGCCCGACAGGTTGGTGAACACCAGCCCCGCCCGGTGCAGATCACACTGTTGACACTGGCGGCTGGAAAGCAGGCGCTGGATATGTTCAAGGTTTTCGGCGCGGGCAGGTAGAGCCACCCCCAGCGCAGCCAGCAGTCCCAGCGAAGCAAGTTTGGAGTTCATAGCCCTGTTTACAACCTAGTGGAGGAGTACGCGATATTTCTGCAACATTACATTGCCCAAAAGTGTACTGAGAAATCGTAAAAATGGCGCATTAATTTTAATTTTGGGGCGGCGCAAGGATAAGAGCCTCATGATACAGTACACTTGTTCTTCCGGGAGGCTATAATCATGACTGTCAAACCGATTCCTGACGGCTATGCAACGGTGATTCCGTATCTGACTGTGCATGATGCAGCAGGGGCGATCGCCTTTTATGAGCAGGCCTTTGGGGCAACGGAGCTAATGCGTCTGGCAAGCCCATCGGGCAAGCTGGCTCACGCCGAAATCAAAATCGGCAACTCGTTAATTATGCTGTCTGATGAGTTTCCGGAGATGAACCATCGCAGTGCCCAGGCAATTGGCGACACGCCCGTCACCCTGATGCTTCACGTGGAAGATGTGGATTCGCTGTTTAATCGGGCGATCGCCGCCGGGGCAACAGCCGTGCGCCCGGTCGAAAATCAGTTCTATGGCGATCGCGCGGGCACAGTGTCCGATCCGTTTGGCCATGTCTGGACGCTTGCGACCCATGTAGAAGATGTGTCGATGGAAGAGATAAACGCTCGATTCAGCGCACTGGCCGGCTGAGGTTCGGGGCAGGCGGAGGACAGGCAGATGACAGCAGGCAGATGACAGATAGAGGGCGATCGCCCAAGGGGTCAAGGGTCGAAGCGCTACTCGCTGGGCAACTCGCCAAATCGCGCTCGATATTGCGCGAGGAGTGCTTCGGCCTGCTCTGCCCGCTGTCTTTCTTCCTCAGCGCGAAGCCGTTCTTCCTCAGCGCGAAGCCG
>RFIF01000605.1 GCA_003695655.1 Cyanobacteria bacterium J069 | reverse complement strand
CGCCTCACCAGCTTCTGAATCTCTACCGCCCAAAAGCCGACCGTGCTCACCCCCACGCAAGACCATAGCTCGAACCCTGTCAGCGGCTGCGTTTCAAACCAGCGCTGGAAGAAGGGCAGCGTCATCACCGCCATTTGCAGGGCAAAGGTAAGCAGCACGGCTGCCAGCATCGCCTTGTTGGTCAACAGCCCAATTTGCGCCAGCAGGCGGTTTTCGGAGCGCATCGCCAGGGCCAGCCAGATCCGCGAGAAAGCCAGCGTGGCAAAAACCATCGTTTGCCAGTCGGGGCGACCCGTAGACCAGGCCCAATAGCCAAAGCCCAGGAAGATCACGCCCATGAGGGTGCCGATCCACACGATGTCGCGCCCCACGCCTCGGCTAAAGACGCTCTCGCCGGGCGGATAGGGCGGCCGCTGCATCACGTTTTTCTCGGCGGGTTCCACGCTCAGCGCCAGGGCCAGCAAGCCGTCTGCCAGCAGGTTGATCCAGAGAATCTGGATGGGACGCAGGGGCAGCGGCATGGCAATCAGCGGAGCCAGCAACATCAGCACCACACCGCTGACATTGCCCGTCAGGTTATAGCGGATAAACTTGCGGATGTTGTCGTAAATCACCCGCCCTTCTTCTACCGCCGCCACAATGGTAGAAAAGCTGTCATTCAGCAGCACCATATCAGCCGCTTCCTTAGCCACATCGGTGCCCGTGATGCCCATTGCCACGCCGATGTCGGCCTTTCGCAGGGCGGGGGCATCGTTCACGCCGTCGCCTGTCATGGAGACAATTTCACCACGATTTTTCAGCGCTTCCACAATTTTTAGCTTTTGCTGGGGCGACACGCGAGCAAAGACCGACACATGCCCCACGCGCTGTCCTAGCTCTTCGGTCGAAAGCTGATTGAGCTGCTGCCCGGTCAGGTATTCGTCGTTGCTGGAAATTTCCAGGTCGCGGGCAATGGTGCGGGCCATCAGCGGGTGGTCGCCAGTGATCATGACCGTGCGGATGCCTGCCGCGTTGCAGGTCTGCACGGCGGTTTTGGCTTCTGGTCGGGCCGGATCGAGCATTCCCACCAGCCCTACCATCACCAGGTCTTGCTCGACCTCCAGTTCTCGGCCGGGGGGCGGCAGGTCGTCGAGCAGGCGAAAGGCTACGCCGAGGACGCGAGTGCCCATGCTGGCGAGTCGGTCGTTGTCTTGCAAGATGCGATCGCGCCTTTCGGCATCCAGCAACTTTTGCCCCTCGTCCCAAACGTGAGTAGATACTTCCAGCATTCCGTCGATCGCCCCTTTGGTCAGGGCGATATAGGGGGAATCGGGCAGTTTAGTGAGGCTAAGAATTAGCTTACCTACGTCGGAGGCTTCCCAATGCTGGCGATCGCCCCACTTGTGAATCGTCGTCATCCGCTTGCGGTCAGAGTCGAACGGCGCTTCGGCTACACGGGGCAGCAGCACTTCCAACTCTTCCTTCCCCAGACCCAGGCGATCCGCCGCCACCACCAGGGCGATTTCCGTGGGGTCGCCCAGGGCTTTGTCCTCGCCGTTTTCATCTTCCTGGACCAGGGCGTTGTTGCAGAGGGCGCTGCCGGCCAGCGTGAGGGCGATCGGCGCGCTCAGGGGCACACCGTCTCCAGGGCGAAAGATGGACTTATTGCCATTCAGTCGGGAGGTGATTTCGGCAAAGGATTCGCGCAGTTCGACCTGTTCGCCTGCCAGCGCCAGGATTTTTACCGTCATGCGGTTTTCGGTCAGCGTGCCCGTCTTGTCGGAGCAAATCGTGGTCACGGAACCCAGCGTTTCTACCGCAGGCAGCTTGCGGATCAGGGCTTGCCGCTTCAGCATCCGCCGAGAGCCGATCGCCAGAGCAATCGTCACCACGGCGGGCAAGCCTTCGGGAATGATCGCCACGGCCAGGCTGACGGCCGTCAGAAACAGGTCCTCAACATTTCCCCCTCTCGCAAGGCCGATGGCAAACATGATGGCCACCAGCGCTAAAGCGGCAACCGCCAGCCGTTTACCCAGTTGATCCAGCCGCTTTTGCAGGGGCGTTTGCTCGGCCTCAACCGACTGAATCGAGTCGGCAATCTTGCCCAACTCCGTATCCATGCCCGTCGCCGTCACCAGCGCGCGCGCCCGTCCATAGGTGACAGCCGTGCCCATATAGACCATGTTGCGGCGATCGCCCAGCGGCAGGTCGTGCCCCTCAATCTTGGCTATCTGTTTTTCTACCGACTCGGACTCGCCTGTAAAGGCCGATTCCTGTGTCCGCAGGTTGGTGTTTTCCAGCAGGCGACAATCGGCCGGCACCTGGTCGCCATCTTCTAGCTGCACAATGTCGCCGACGACCAGATCTCGCGCCAGGATTTGCTGCCAGTCGCCATCACGCCGCACCCGCGCCTTGGGCACCGCCATTTTTTTGAGGGCGGCAAACTCCTTGCCAGCGCGATATTCCTGCGTAAAGCCCAGCACCGCATTAAACACGACGATCGCCAAAATTGCCAGCGCGTCTTCCAGATCGCCCAGCAGCGCCGACGCCACCGCCGCCACAATCAGCACCACCACCGTCGTCGCGGTGAGCTGCTCCCACAACATGCGCCAGGGACTTTTGAGCGGCGGTTCTGACAATTCATTTGCGCCGTTTTGCTTGAGGCGATCGCTTGCCACCGACTGGCTCAGTCCTCTGTGCGGGTCGGTTCCGATCTGGCTCAGCGCGTCCTGGGGTTCTAGGGTATACCACAGCGTCTTGTCTCTGGTTCCGGCTCGATCCAGCGTGCCACTCTGCCGATCGCCTTGATTCATGGGAAGCCTGCACTATAAGCCTGCACTATTAAAACTGGGAAATCAGTTTGTAAGGTCTAGGGGCTGTCATCAATTGTCAGCAAAACACTAGTTTCTTAAGGGTTTCAGCCCCTAGCTTAGCTTGCTGGGGCGGGCGCGATAGTGTCGATTCCTCAAGAGTTCTGAGGTGAATTGATGACGCGCCCTAAGTCTGCATGGTTAGTTCTGTAAGGTAAACCCATACAGTTCAAATCAGCTCAAGTCAGCATTAAACCACACTTGAAATCCCTGGAGGGCAGTCGCGACTGTAAGTTATGTCTTACGACTGATTAGAACCTCTGATTGTTGGCTGAAACACATTTTCCTGAGAATCTGATAGAACTAATTTGGTTCATTCATCTGGATAAAGTGCTAACTGCCTGAAACGCAGATGTAACTTTATGTTTCGACGTTTCTCGATACTGATAACCACACTGAATGAGGAGTCTACTTGAATGTATAAGAAGCTAGTTGCATTGGTTTGCACTCTGGGTCTGGCAGCAGCGCTGGGCGCTTGCGGCGGCAGTGAGCCTGCTGGCACCGAGTCTCCTGCTGGCACCGAGTCTCCCACGCCCGCACCGACCACCACGCCGTAGGTTTCTCTAAGCAGTGAATTTTTCTGTTAGCAAATTCAGTTAGCTCTATCGTTAGCTTTATTTTTATTAAATTAATAGAGCTAACAGTAATAGAGCTAGCAGAGCTAATTCAGAGTTCGCTAAACGTCTAGCCTCATTCACCTGGCTTTTCATTTCGATATCAATTCATCCACGGCGATCGCCCGATCAGAATTGCTAATTGCAAGCGTATTCTGATAAAAGCGGTCGCCGTGGGTTGTTCGCAATAGGGCTGGATTTAGCGATGCACTTGCTGCAATTTAGTACGTCTCACTATTGCCGCAAGGCTCGTCTGGCCCTTGGTTATAAGCAGTTGGGCTACACCGTGGAAAACCTCACCCCAGGGCTGCACGCGCTAAAGCTGAAGCCGCTAACGGGCACCACGACCGTCCCGGTGCTGCTGCCAGAATTGGAAACGAGGCCGGGGGCGATCGCCGACTCCAGCCATATTTTTGAATTTCTCGACCAGCACCAGCCTGATCCGCCACTCTATCCCGCCGATTCCGTTCAGCGCAGCCAGGTAAAGCAGCTCGAAGACTGGCTCGACGAAAGCATCGGCGTGGCGACTCGTTTCGTTTACTACGACTATCGCGCTGGCGCGGGCAAAGCGATCGACCCCTCCCTGATGAGCCAGGCCGTAATCGCCATCGTGCGCCGTCAGTATGGCATGAACCCGGCGCGGGTGAAGCTGGCGGGCGATCGCCTCACCGATGCACTCATCTATTTGCAACACCACTGGCAAGACCGCGAATATCTCGTGGGCACCCAGCTCACCGCCGCCGACCTGGCCGCCGCCGCCCTGCTCAGCCCGCTGGCGCTGCTGCCCCACTATCGAGACGCGCATCCCTGGCTGTTTGAAAAAATTGCCACTGTGCATGAACGCTGCGGAGAGCCGCTGCCGCCGGGGTTGGCTTAAATTAAAGCTATCTGAGGG
>RFIF01000604.1 GCA_003695655.1 Cyanobacteria bacterium J069 | reverse complement strand
TGCGTCTTTCTAGTCCTTTTTTCTAGACCCCTTTTTAGACCCTTTTTCTGGGTATTCCCTTTGGGCATTTTTTCTGGGCATTCTTTTTAGGCGATTTACTCCTTACGCATCCTCTAGCGATGCTTTGAGGCTGCGGCAGAAAGTTTCGACTGCCTCTAGCGCCTGATGCGGTTCGCCCTCTGCGAGTCGCTTCACAAACGCACTGCCGACGATGACCGCGTCTGCGCCCCATTCCATCACTTGTCGCGCTTGGCTGGGTTCTGAAATGCCAAACCCTACGCCGATGGGTTTATCGGTGACGCTGCGCAGATCCATCAGCAGATCCTGAACTCTGGAGCCGATTTGCGATCGCATTCCCGTGACACCCGTAACGCTGACGAGATAGATAAAGCCTTGAGCATTTTGGGCGATCGCCTGAATCCGATCTTTGGGGCTGGTGGGCGCGACCAGCAGCGTCACCTCAATGCCAATTTCAGCAGCGGGTTGCAGTACGCTGTCCATTTCTTCGAGTGGCAGATCGGGCACAACCAGTCCGCGTGCGCCGGCCTCATAAGCCCGTGTGAGGAAGTTTTCGATGCCCCGGTTCAAAATCGGGTTGTAATAGGTGAACAGGATAATCGGCGCTTGCAGCGTGGGGCTAACAGTCTGCACCAGGTCGAGCACATCTTCGAGCCGCACACCCTTCTGGAGCGCCCGTGCCGCCGCCGCCTGAATCACTGGGCCATCCGCTAGCGGATCGGAATAGGGCACACCAAGCTCGATCAGGTCTGCACCGCTGCGATCCAACACTTGCAGCGCTTTTGCCGTTGTGTCTAGATCCGGATCGCCCGCTGTAATAAATGGAATAAGCGCACATTGAGCGCGATCGCGCAGCGCTGTCATGCAATCCGAAACCGACTTCATGCTCTGTTTTGCCTTGTGAATAGGGCGAGCAGCAACGGATTGCTACGCCTGAGTATCACCAGATACCTTACCATCCGGCGCTGCTTCTGCGACGGTCGATTTTTCTTGCTCTAGCTCTGCCTGGAGGGCTGCCAACGCTTCAGGCGTCATGGCATCCAGTCGCTTTTGCAATACAGCATCTTCATAGTCCTTGAGCTGCTGGTTATAGGTCATGTTTTGAGTGACGGCGCGCAGGAGATAAGTCGCCAGCCACCCCAGCAGCCCCACCGTTAGCACTGCCTGCGTCCAGATGCCCGCATCCAGATCTTCCAGACCCAAGAGCGTCAGCGCAACATACACCAGCCCGCCCGCCCCAAAAACGCCCAGTCCAATCAAAATTACGTCAATTCGCCGCATTTAGCTTTCCAACTGACGCTCTTCGGGACGGAAGTTGAGAAAGGGGCTAAGCAGCAGCAGCCCAGGGAAAAAGAGAAACACTAGGAAATAGAGCAGCAGCCGCTCGATAGAACCGGCTGTATACCACCGCTGCTTGAGATACAAAAAAGTCGCCAGGGGCAGCACCAGCAAATAGGCTCCGGCGATCGCCACGTAAGCCAGCAGGACTGGAGAAAGCAAGTCAGAGATAGACAGCATCATCTTGCCATGAGTAGAGCAGGAGCAAAGTCAGTCCAGGCACAGGAGCATTGCCCTGGACTGGCTCTCCAATTTTATCGTCTCTGGCGGGTCAAAACCGTGACTGAGCAATCAGTTTTTCAGCGGTTTCTCCACAGCAAATCTGAACAGTCTCGCTCAGACCGATTCAGTCCGCCCTGGGCTAGCGGAACCGAGGCAGGTGGCGGCGAGCAGGCGGCGGCGGCGTTGTGAGCTGGGACGGATCGCCAACCACTTGCAAACGGCGGGTATGCTGCACAATCCCGTCTTCGCGGACGAGGACGCCCGTAATCCAGCGACTGGTCGGCAGGGCCGGAGCCTGTCCCGTTTTGAACAATCCACCGGCTGAGAGCAGTTCCAGATTGAGCGGGGCGGCACTGAGATAGCCCTCAGCGTTAACGGGTTCTTCGGCAGCAGCGCCCAACAGCAGGCGATCGCCCAGCGGTTCCTGCACAATCACGTCGAAATCGAAGCTCTGCCCTGCCAGCACCTGGGGCGGCAGTTGCACTTGCACGCTGGGGGGATAGTCGCCGCTGGTCACTTCGGTCTGCTCTGACAGCACCTCCTGCGACACGATGCGCCCGTCTTCATAACGCTGGCGAGTAGCCAGAACCGAGTTCAGCTTGAGAATTCGGCCATTGATGTCGCGGGTGCCTGTAATAGTCGTAGTGGTGTCTGCGGTGAGGGCGTTGCCATCCCGCTCCCAGGCATCAATCGTCGTTTGATAGGTCAAATTGCCGTAGGTTTCCCAGAATTTTTGGAGGGCATTGCTGAGGGTGTCGTAGGTCAGCCCGTCGGCATGTCTGAAGCTGCGGCTGAACAGGCGCATCACATCGCGCACATTGCGGCTGCTGGCCGCTGCATCCAGGCGGGCGATCGCTTCGGTCAGTTCTGCGGGTGCGGGCGCAGCAGCTGGTGCGGGCGGCGCAGTAGGAACGCTCGGAGGAGTTACGGGCGGCGGAGTTTGGGCACCAACGCGGCCAGCCCAGCTCAGCAGCACCCCCAGCAGCACTGCCGGAATCACCAAATTCGCCCGTCGCCAGTCTCGGCGCGTCATGCCCAGTTGTGAAGCAACAGCTCGCCCAACGGGTTGAACTGCGACGGGCTTCAAGAGCTGCAAAGGCAACACAGGGGGTTTCTGCATAGGGATGGGGTAGGATACTAAAACGTTTGAGCTGCCAATCCGTTAAAACTGCGGCTTGAAAGCCAGCATTATGAAATCAGCCTTTTAGAAGGCGCAATCCTAAATTAGGTAGCCTTAAACAAGGCAATTCCAGACACAGTGTAGACGTTATCCGCATTGTTCGTCACGGAATCCGGAAGACCCCCACACTCCCACACACGAATGAAGCTCCTGATCGCAGCCAGCGGCACGGGCGGACACCTGTTTCCGGCGATCGCCACGGCTGAGCAACTGACCCACTACGATATCGAATGGCTGGGTGTTCCCAACCGTTTGGAAACGCAGCTCGTACCAGGGCGCTACCCGCTCCATACCATTCCAGTCGAGGGCTTTCAAGGCAAGCCGGGACTGGGCACGCTGAAGACGCTGGCGCGGCTACTGGGGTCGGTGGTGCAGGTGCGATCGCTCTTGCAAACCGGAAACTTTCACGGCGTGTTTACCACGGGCGGCTACATTGCGGCTCCGGCCATTCTGGCAGCGCGATCGCTCGGCTTGCCCACCATCCTGCATGAATCAAACGCCCTGCCGGGTAAAGTGACGCGCCTGCTCAGCCCGTGGTGCAGCGTGGCGGCGGTGGGCTTTGCAGAAACGATTCAGCGATTGCCTCGCGCCACGGCAGTTCACGTCGGCACGCCTGTGCGCGAGGCGTTTCGGCTAGAGCCGTCGGCGCTGCCCCCGCTGCAACTGCCAATTCCAGAGGACGCGCCGCTGATCGTGGTGGTGGGCGGCAGCCAGGGCGCAGTCGCGGTGAATCGACTGGTGCGAGCGTGTGCCCCTGCCTGGTTCGACGCCGGGCTATGGATCGTTCACCTGACGGGCGAATCTGACCCCGATGCCCAGAGCCTCCGCCATCCGCAATATCTGGCGATGCCGTTTTATGACAATATGGCGGCGCTGTTTCATCGAGCAACACTGGCCATCAGCCGCTCGGGCGCAGGCACGCTGACGGAACTGGCGATCGCTCACCTGCCCGCCATCCTGATTCCCTATCCCTTCGCGGCCGAAGACCACCAGACGGTGAACGCCGCCGCTTTTGTGCGGGCAGGGGCGGCCAAAGTATTTCAGCAAAAAGACCTGACTGCGACTCAGCTCACCCGCGAGGTACTGGAGCTAGTGCGATCGCCCCAGTTAGCAGCCATGGCGGAAGCAGCGGCAGGGCTGGCGATCGCCGACAGCGCCGAGCAGCTTGCCAAGCTCATCCAGGAAACCATCGGGGGTTAGAAATAGTTTAGAGAATCAGAAATAGTTTAGAGATCACATGTAGGAAGCATCAGTTCTAAACTATCCCGCGACAAGCGCTATAGGCTGGTTGCATCTTGGCTGTGGCTGCCGATTCGCAACGCCTGACCCCGGTTTTTCCTGCTGATAGCGATCGCCCTTATCTGGGTACTTTGGGTGTAAGAACGTGAACCCCCTGTTACCCCTGGAGAGCGGCGATTGGCGATCGCATACGACCTACAAGATACCGTGCAGAACAAATCCCCGGTAGAGCGAAACAAGCTGCGGCTGATGGTTGTGGATGACGAAGCCGACAACCTCGACTTGCTCTACCGCACGTTTCGGCGCGACTTTCAGGTATTTCGAGCCGAAAGTGCCCTAGAAGCGCTGAGCCTGCTAGAACAAGTAGGCGAAATGGGCATCATCATTTCCGACCAGCGGATGCCGAAAATGAACGGCACCGAGTTTCTCAGCCATGTCGCCCGCCAGTTTCCCGACACCATTCGGATCTTGCTGACAGGCTATACCGATGTTGAAGACCTGGTGAACGCCATCAACGCGGGCAAGGTATTCAAATACATCACCAAGCCCTGGAATCCTGAAGAACTGACTACCGTGGTGCAGCAGGCCGCCGATACCTATCGCGTAGTCAAGCAGCGCACCAACGAACTGCATCGCACCCTGCGACGAGAGTCGATTTTTAACAAAGTCTCCACTGCCACCCGCGAATCGCTAGATTACCAGAGCATGATGCAGCGCATTGCAGAGGTGCTGGGGCAAACCTTTGGGGCTGTCTGCGTGCTGCATCCGGTCGAGCCTGACTCAGACGGAAATCTGGATGGACAAACCGACGCCTATCGCCTGCTGCCCGACCTATTTCGCTATAGCCCGACGGCAGAGGCAAACCCTCCAGCACTGCTAACCGATGCCCTGCTGTCCACCTTGAAAAGCCGACGGATTCAGCTTTCTGAGGTGGATGCACAGGAGACACGGCTGGCGCTGCCGCTGATCTATCAGCAGGAACTATTGGCGATCGCCAGCCTGCATCGCCAAGGGCACACGATGGTCTGGTCAGAAGAAGACCTGGACTTGCTGCAAGAAGTGGCCGAACGGGTTGCCCTGGCGATTTCTCAGGCGAAACTGTATCAGCGCATCCAGCGACAAACCGAGCAGATGCAGGCTGAGCTGGCCGTCGCCCGTCAGATTCAAACTAACCTGCTGCGCCAGAGCCTGCCCGAGCTAGAAACCGCCAAAATTCAGGCCTGCTGCCACCCGGCGCGGGAGGTGGGCGGCGACTTTTTTGAAGTCTACGAGCATCCCCAAGGCGATATCTGGCTAGGCGTGGGAGATGTGTCGGGCAAGGGCGTGCCTGCGGCTCTGTTTATGGCCAGCGCCATTTCGGTGCTGCGTCGCGAAATCTACCAGGAGAACCCGCCCGAGCCAAACCAGGTGATGCAAAACCTGAACAACAGCTTGATGGATGATTTGGTAAGCAACAACTGTTTTATCACCATGGCGCTGGCCCGCTACAGCCCCGCCACCCAAGAATTGGTTTACGCCAATGCCGGACACATCTACCCGATGGTTTGGTCTACCAGCCAGCCATCTGCCGAGCCGGTTTATCTGAAAGAGCGGGGAGTGCCGCTGGGCATCTTGCCCGTGTGGAAGGCGATCGCCGGCCGGCTCACGCTCAAGCCCAGCGACCTGCTGTTGCTCACCAGCGACGGCATCACCGAAGCCACCCTGTCTCATCCGCGCATGGCTGGCCACAGCCCGATGCTGGGGCAGCAGGGACTCTGGGAATTGCTCAAGCAGCAGCCCCGCCCGCTCGACCTGTCCAAGCTGCTCTCCTGTATACAGTCACAAAGCAACGCCCAGGAAGATGATCAAACCATACTCTCGCTGGAGGTTCTGTAGCCCATGAAAACTGAGTTGCACATTCCCAGCGATCTGAAATTTCTGCAAGTAGTCGAAAACTGGCTGCTCAACTCGCTAGAGCTAGAACTGGGCGATCTGGTGGACTGGCGGCAGCAATCAAATCGGCTGCGGCTGGTGCTGGTGGAGGCTTACTCCAATGTGGTGCGCCATGCCCACCGCGACCAGCCCAACCTGCCCGTGCTGATTCGCCTAGAGCTAATTGACCGCGACATTCACCTGGAAATTTGGGATCATGGCAAAGGCTACGACCTTTCGACCTACTTGCCCCCCGCCCCAGACGACATGCAGGACGGGGGCTATGGCTGGCTGATTCTGAATCGACTGATGGATAAGGTGGAATATCGCCTCCAGGTGAGCGGGCGCAACTGCCTAAAGCTGCAAGCGACGCTGCCAGAGCGGGCGGAAGTGGAAGGGTGATATTTACAGAAAGGGAATATCTACAGAAGGATAATGCCTACAGAAGGATAATGCCTACAGAAAAGTGATGCCCATACCTGTTTCACCAGGCCATTTTCAGCGGGCTGCGAGTTCTTGCAGCAGTGCCACATGCTTGAGCAATAGCTTACTTTGAGCATAGTTTTCGACGATCGTTTGACGGGCCGCATCGCGGATTGGCTGCATGTCTTTGCCATGTTCCAGCGCGTCACAAATGCGATCGCCAATCTGTTCAATCGAGAAGAAATCAACGAGCAGCCCGTTGACGCCATCCTGCATCATCTCACGGACGGGTGGCGTGTCCGATGCGACGATCAGACAGCCCGACGCCATCGCTTCCATAAATGACCAGGACAACACAAACGGCCGCGTCAGATAGACATGCACCGACGACGCCCGCAGCACCAGCTTATAGAGTCCATAGGGCAAGTTGCCCACGAAATGCACGCGGGATAGATCCAGCGGCACCTGCTTCAGCATGTAGTCTTTGAAGCTGTTGCCTTCTGGCGCGGCGGGGCCATAGGCAATGCGATCGGCCGCCACGATGACGACATGCGCCTGGGGGCGACGCTCCAGCACCAGCCCCAGCGCCTGAATGAATTGCGGAAAGCCCCGGTAGGCATCCATGCCACGTGACACGTAGGTAATGATTTCCGATTCCTCGGACAAGTCCAAAATTGTTTCGCCCTGCTCGTTGACCAGCAGCATTTTCTGTTGAGGATCGGGGAAAAAATAGTCCGTATCTACGCCGTCGTGCAGCACGGAAATTTTGGAGTGAAACTCTGGGGGAAACTGGTCACGCTGCCAGAGCGTCGGAGCCAAGCCGCGATCGCAGCTATACAAGTCCGTCAGCATCGGCGCATTGCCCGCCCGAATTCGCAGCACGTCGTCTGGCGTCATGGGAAACGCCGGGTCAAAGTCGGCATCGCTGCCGTGCGCCTGCCCAAACCATTCGCAATAGGCCAGATAGCCCGCCTCCGGAAAGGCATCTTTGATAAACATGCCCACGCCCCAGCCCGAATGGGCGCTGACCACATCCGGCACAAACCCCGATGCTTTGAGCTGTTCGGCTAGTCGATAAACTGCCTGCCCATGCAGCACGGCGCTCTCATAGTTGCGCACGTAATGGTGAATGTTGGGCGTCGGTTCCCGCGATGGCGCGAAGTTTACCTTGTGCACGCCTGCAAGCTGCACATTTTCGGTGTGCTTTGTGCCAAAAACGACGGTGTTGTCAGGGTCGGCAGCGAGCAGTTGCGACAGATGCAGGTATTGCGCTGGGAAGTTGTTGTGCAAGAAGAGGACGCGCATGGCTGGGGATCGGAGTTAGAAGTTGGGAGTGAGGGAAGAGTCACTGCAATTTTGGCATACTGACTTACCCTGTCACTCCATTACCCTGTCACTCCATTACCCCGTTACTCCTCAACAGCGATCGCCCTTATAAATACTCATAAATACTCTGACAGAAAATCGAGCGCCTCAGACTCTGCGCCACCAAAGGGGTCATCTTCCCAGCAGGGTTCGGGCAGCAGCAGGGATAAATTGCTCAAGATATCGGCTTCGATGTCGTCGAGATTGTCGGCTGCAAACCAGTCTTGTAAAACCTTCAAGTCGCGATCGCGCAAAGGTGCCAGCGTCGGCGAGTCGGGCTGAAATGCCGTCGGCGGTGCAAATCGAGGTTCGACCTCTAATGGCTCTAGTGCCACATCGCCATCAGGCAGGCGGATCGTCGGCGGGGCGGTTTCGCCGTTTTGCCGCCGCATCACCCGTTTGCGCGCAACAGCCCGCGCGCTGAATTCCAACAGCTCTGCCAAGGACGGGTCAGCGTTTTCGTGGGGTGAGGTGAGGAACATAGGCAGGGCTGGGCAGAAACCACCCAAGTGCGAGTTTCAGGAAGAGAGAGTCAAATTTCGCGCTGCCGCTCATCTGCGGCCCATCTTTACAAGTCTTGGTATAGTCACGAGTCCTGGTACAGTTCGGAAAATCAGATGCTAGGACTTCAAATTAGGACTTCAAATGCGGTATCACATGCGGTAGATGCAGCAATAGATAGGGTGAATAAGCCCTACTCCGTTCCACCCAGACTAAGGCCAGCAGTTATGCCCTATTGCGAGGAATAGGAAAACCCAGCACCAGCGCCAGCGCCGACGGGAAACCACGAAGGCCCAGCGTCCATTCAGGACAAATACAGCGAATAACAGCGTCTAACTGGGTCAGCCTTGATCTGAAATCTTCTTGATTTGAAATCTTCCTGATCTGAGATCTTTAGGACTTACGCAGTTGAATAATTTTTCGCGGGCTGCGCCCGCGAAAAATTATCCAGAATCTATAAAACTCGTTTCAACTGCGTAAGTCCTGATCTTATT
>RFIF01000603.1 GCA_003695655.1 Cyanobacteria bacterium J069 | reverse complement strand
CTATTGGGCCGGGGTGATGCCGATTCCCACGCCGTACCTGGGCGCGCCCAAGCCGACCGGCGGCAAGCCCGGTCAGGGAGCCGATGAGGACTGGTGGATCACCGCCTGGTCGCCGAATGCCATTCCCAAACGGGGCAAGTATCTGGTCTGCGTGCCGGGGCTGGTACGCAGCTTCCAGATTACGGAGCAGGGTTCCACCTGGGGCAACATCAGCGAGCGGCAGGAGGACGGGCAGCCGATTTTGGATGCGGCGCTGAAGGATCTGGCGGTTCCGGCGACGAGTCGAGACGGAGGGCTGGAACTGGTGGAGCGCGATCGCCCCCCGGAGCCACCGCTCGCCGACCCCGTCCTCGCCGGACTCAAAGTTCTCGTAGACGGCTACAACCTGCAACTGACCACGGGCACGGGCATCCGCACCTATGCCGTCAACCTGATTCGGGCGCTGACGGTGCTGGGGGCGGACGTGGACGTGCTGCTGAGCCGCAACAGCAACAAAAAAGACGCCATCCTGGACGAGGTGCTGTTTTTTGACGAGCAGGACGTGGGCGGGCGCAAGCTCGTCGAAAACCTGATGCTGATCAAAGACCTGCTGAAATCCTCCGTGCCGTCGCTCTATCGGGCATGGCGGCGGGAGACGGTGGGCGAGGTGGTGCTAAAGCAAGGCAAGTTTACCGAAGACTTCATCGAGCTGGCCCGTTCCTACAACCTACCCAAGTGCTACAGCGTCGCCAATGCGGCGTTTAACCTGTTTGGGCGATCGACCCAGGTGACGATTCCCGAAAAAATCGACCTCTGGCACGCGACGTTCCCTATGCCCGTCAGCATTCCCGGCGCGAAGAAAATCACGACGATTCACGACCTGATTCCGCTGCGGCTACCCTACACGACGCTAGACAATAAGAAAGACTTCTATAACAAGGTGAAGCTGTCGCTGAAGGACTCAACGTTGGCGATCGCCGTTTCGGAACACACCAAAAAAGACGTGCTGTCCTATTTCGACGCCGACCCGGACAAGATCGTCGTCACCTATCAGCCGGTGAATATCAAACCGCTGGAGGCAGAACCAGAGGAAATCGGCGACTTTCTGAAGCGCTATCGGCTGGGCTATCAAAACTATCTGCTGTTTGTAGGGGCGATCGAACCCAAGAAAAACGTCGGGCGCTTGTTGGAAGCCTACGCCGCGCTGGATACCGACATGCCGCTGGTGATCGTCGGCAAAAAAGCCTGGTCCTTTGAAGATGACCTGGGGCGGCTGGATTACCTGTTTGACCCCAGCGCCAAGCAGGACGTGCGCCTGCTGGAATATGTCCCCGGCGATGCGCTGCGCTATCTGTATCAGGGCGCGTACTGCTTCGTCTTCCCGTCGCTCTACGAAGGGTTTGGGCTGCCGCCGATCGAGGCGATGACGATGGGCTGCCCGGTGGTCACCTCCAGCGCGTCCTGTCTGCCAGAGGTCTGCGGCCCGGCGGCGCTGTATGTGAACCCGTATGATGTGGCGGATATTCAGACCAAACTAGAGCAAATCTTGGGCGATCGCCCCCTGCGCGACCAGCTTGCAGAAACCGGCAAACAAGTCGCCCAAAACTTCAGCCTAAGGAACTACCTGAACCGACTTAGCGCCGCCTATTTAAGGGCGATCGGCTAAGGTACAGTCTGGCTATGGATTTGGCATTCGCACCAGCAGCACAGGGCACGGCGCATATACCCGCACATAGTCCGATAGCGATTGCCCCAGCAGCCGATCTAGGTCGGGCAGCCCCTTGGCAATGGTGGGGCGGCGATCGGGCGAACCGAGCATCAGCAGGTCTACATTCATCTCTTCTGCCAGTTGGCAGATGCGATCGCCGGGCTTGCCTTCAGGCGCGACGGTTTTGTAAGACACGCCATACTTCTTGGCTTCGGCGATCGCCGGAATTAGCACCGGATCTTCGTCCGGGTTTGCCGCAATTTCACCCGGCTTCAGCTTCATTTCGGGGTTGGTGTGCACCAGCACCACCTGTCCACCCTTGACATCGCGCAAAAAAGTCAGCGCCAGTTTTAGCGTCTCCCTGGCAGAGTCCGATTTGTCCATCGCCACCATGATGCGGTTGATCTTTTTGACATAAAGGTCATCGCGCACCAGCAGCATCGGTCGCCCTGCCAGTTGAAACACATACTGACTGACCGAATTTTCCAAAATCGACTGAATCCGCTTTAGTCCCCGCGACCCCATGATGATCAGGTCAGCATCCACCTCATCGGCCACCTTCAGCACCACATCTTTGGGTTCGCCCTCGCGCAGCACCGCCGTTACTCGACCCGGATCGAGCTGCAAGTTCTGAATCGCCTGGGATAAAATCCTGCCGCCCTCTTCCCATTTGGCCACCATGTCGTCGGATGTCACCTGCGGTGGCACGACATGCAGCACGGTCACCTTCGCCGCCTGAAAAATCGGAATCTCCATCAGGCTTTTAAGCATTTCTTCGGTGTGCCCAGTGCCGGAATTTGCCAGCAAAATTTTTTCGATCATGCTTGCCTCTTAACAGTTTTTCAGCCAGAACAAGTTAAGTCAGAACGGGTGTCTTGGGGGTGTCTTGGGGGGTGTCTTGGGAGTGTCTTGGGAGTGTTTTTAAAGAGAGTGCTTAGGTCGGTAGACCATCCAAGACCATTCATAAAACACGCATCGGAACGTTTACCGAAACACTGTAGCGATGCCAGGTTGATGAATCGACGGGCGATCGCCCCAATGTCCGAACTCCTTGCAATATCCGTATTCCAGCTTAAAATACAGCGGTCTGGGCTGCGGCGGAAATGATGTAAAAATTGACGTGAATTGACGTGGCAAATCTGGTTGCAAGGGCGTATACCGCTGAACTTGCATAACCAAGTTCTCTGCCTCTAACCTAAAGTATTTTCCTAAAGTATTTTGCAGCAAGTATCTTAAAGCACTGCTCCTCAGTCTGCCTGCTCTATGCGTACCTTCCCCACGCCCGAAGCCCTCAAACGGTTCCCCTTCGGCCTTGCCGATATTGCCGTGATTTTGGGCACGATCGCCCTGCTTGCCCTGATCGGTCGTCTAGGGGCAGATACGATGGTACACTTTGCGCCGCCGGAAGTCTCACCCGAAATCGACCTCGATCCGCGCAATTTGCCTTACTATGCCGGGCGATCGACGCTGCGGATGTTCATCGCGCTGGCGTTCTCGACCCTGTTCACGCTGATTTACGGCTACATTGCTGCCCGCAGCCGCCGCGCCGAGCGAATGATGATCCCGCTGCTGGATATTTTGCAGTCTGTCCCTGTGCTGGGGTTTCTGTCGATTACGGTGACGGGATTTATTGCGCTATTTCCAGGGAGCCTGCTGGGGCTGGAGGCTGCGTCGATTTTCGCCATCTTCACCAGCCAAGTCTGGAACATGACCTTTTCGTTCTACCAATCGCTGCGGACTGTGCCCCAGGAACTGATGGAAGCCGCTCGGCTATACCGACTGTCGGGCTGGCAACGGTTTACGCGGCTGGAAGTTCCGTCGGCCATGATTGGGCTGGTGTGGAACGCCATGATGAGCTTTGGCGGGGGCTGGTTCTTTGTGGCGGCTAGCGAAGCCATTAGCGTGCTAAATCAGGAATATACGCTGCCGGGGATTGGCTCCTATGTGGAAAAGGCGATCGCCCAGGAAAACCTCTCCGCTCTGGGCTGGGCCATCCTGACCATTGCCATTGTGATTTTGCTGGTCGATCAGCTATTTTGGCGACCAATTGTCGTCTGGTCAGACAAGTTCCGCCTGGAGCAAAGCGCTGCGGCTGCGTCGCCCACTTCCTGGGTCTATGACCTGCTGCAAGCAGCCCGTATCCCGCGCACGCTGGGGCGACTGCTGCGGCCTCTTGGAGAATTGACCAAGCGGGCCCTGTCGGCCCTCACACCGCCGCGCAGCACCTACCCAGAGCGCGATGAACCTGGCGAAAAGGGCGATCGCATATTTAACCTCATCTTGCTGCTGATTATTGGCGCAATCATCGCCTGGATGCTGCACTTTATCTTCAGAACCGTCGGCCCCGCCGAAGTCCTAAAAACCTTTTGGCTGGGGCTATTGACCTTGCTGCGGGTGATGGTGCTGATGGTCATTGCCACCATCATCTGGACACCCATCGGCGTGGCGATCGGGTTCAATCCCAAGCTGGCACGACTCTTGCAGCCCGTGGTGCAGTTCCTCGCCTCCTTCCCCGCCAACTTTATCTTTCCCTTTGCCACCCTCTTTTTCATTCGCACCAACATCAGCATCGAGTGGGGCAGCATTCTGCTCATGGCCCTAGGCGCTCAATGGTACATTCTGTTCAACTCCATCGCTGGAGCCCAGACAATTCCCACTGACCTGCGAGAAATGGCAGACAACATGGGGCTGCGAGGCTGGCAGCGCTGGCGAAAAGTGATTATCCCGGGCATCTTTTCGGCCTGGGTAACAGGCGGGGTCACAGCCAGCGGCGGTGCTTGGAACGCTAGCATCGTGTCTGAGATTGTATCCTGGGGGTCTAATACCCTCACCGCCACGGGTCTGGGAACCTATATTACCGAAGCCACTACCTTGGGTGATTGGCCCCGCATTACACTGGGCATTGCCATGATGAGCCTGTTTGTAGTGGGTTTCAACCGCCTGTTTTGGCGGCGACTCTATGAACTAGCTGAGACGAAATATCATCTCTAGTGCTATGTCACAGCTAGAGCTTAGGTTGGTAGTCAGCGCTTTAGCGCTGAAGCGCTGACTACGAGCCGAGGCATCACCCTAAAACTAAACCGTGACACTGCACCAGAAACATTCCTCTGAAATCCCCCCTTTAGGAGTACCCCATGACCCCGAAGACCCGTCTAGACACCGCCTTGATTGCTGTTGAGCAGGTGAGCAAAAGCTTTGCCTCTCCTGAAGGGAAAGGAAGCTTCACGGTTCTGAGCAACATCAATCTTGCGATCTATCCTGGGGAGGTCGTGGCGCTACTTGGCCGCAGCGGGAGTGGCAAGAGTACACTACTGCGAATCATGGCGGGGTTGCTGTCGCCCAGCGAGGGTAGGGTTTACAGTAACGGGCAGCCCCTCAAGGGAACAAATACCGACGTGGCGATGGTGTTTCAGAGCTTTGCACTGTTGCCCTGGCTGACGGTGCAGGAAAACGTTGAACTGGGGCTGGATGCTCAGGGCGTAGACCTGGCAGAACGACGACGGCGATCGCTCGAAGCAATTGACCTCGTGGGGCTAGATGGGTTTGAAAGCGCCTATCCCAAGGAACTATCGGGCGGCATGAAGCAGCGGGTCGGCTTTGCCCGGGCCCTGGTGCTAAGGCCCAAGGTGCTGTTTATGGATGAGCCGTTTAGCGCCCTCGACGTGCTGACCGCAGAAAACCTGCGGGGCGAAATTGACGATCTTTGGAATGCCGGACAGTTCCCGTCTCAGAGCATTTTAATCGTTACCCACAACATCGAGGAAGCAGTGTTTCTGGCCGATCGAATTGTCGTGCTGGGCGCACGGCCGGGTCGAATTCGCGGCATTATCGATGTCGATTTGCCCCGCTCCCACGATCGCACCCAGCCCCGATTTACTGCATTGGTCGATTATCTCTACACCGTCATGACCAACCCCGACCTGGAGGTAACTGGACTGGGCGTGGCTGGAGCAGTCGCCGCCAGCCCGGTTCCTGCCGCCCGATTCGAGGGTGCAGCCGCTAACAGCGTGCGGCGATCGCCCTACGAAATGCATTTGCCCCACGCCCGGGCCGGCAGCATCAGTGGCCTCTTAGAGTTGTTGGTAGAAAAGCCAGACGGACAGGAAGATTTGCCTCGCCTGGCCGAGCGCCTGGGGCTAACGGTCGATGATCTGCTGCCCATTTTGGATGCAGCCGTTCTGTTGGGTTTTGCAACGGTTGCCGCAGGCGATGTGAAGCTGACGGACGTGGGTCGAGAATTTGCCACAACCACCATCCTGCAAAGTAAAGACCTGTTCCGACAGCAGCTTCTGCGCCATATCCCCGTGTTTGACAGCATTTGCAGCACCCTGCGCGAAAAGCAAAACGGCTCTATGCGGGCAGACTTTTTCCTGGATCTGTGGGACGAACACTTTCCCCACGCCGAAGCAGAGCGCCAGTTTGCAACAGCCGTTGACTGGGGACGCTATGCAGAGCTATTTGAGTATGATGCCGATGAGGAGCGGCTTTATCTGCCGGAAGCGCAGCTTGTAGCATAGGCGTACTGGTGGCATCGGCGCACTGCTGGAGAGATGTTCTGAGGACAGAAGATGTCCTACAGAAGCTCCTACAGACGCAGATGTCCTACAGAAGATGTTCTACAGAAGATGTCCTACAGAAGCTCCTATAGAAGATGTCCTCAAGACAGGGCGATCGCCCCTCACGCCTGCCGATCCTCCTTCCCCTCCAGTGGTTGCAGCCCTCTAAACAAATTGCCCCAATCGCGCTGATAGCATAGAGGAGGCCGCGCCCAGCGCTTGGCCGTCTGAGGAAGAATTTTGACCTGTTTGCAGCGCATCCATGACTGAACTCCCTACTCATGCCATCCAACCCGCCGTTGCTGCCAGCGATAGCTGGTTCGACTATCCTGTGCGCGTCCAGCCCCACCACACGGACTACGCAGGCGTCGCCTGGCACGGCACCTACGTCTCCTGGCTCGAAGAAGCCCGTATCGAGTACCTGCGCTCCATCGGCGTGAACTATGAAGACCTGGTGGCGATTGGCTGTGAACTGCCCGTCGTCGAACTCTCGCTGCGCTATCACCGGGTGATTCAGATGGGTGCAGAGGCGATCGTCCGCACCCGCCTGCAAATGGACGGCGTGCGGCTCAGCTGCGACTATCGTATCCAGTCTCCCGATGGCGAAATCCTCTACGCCACCGCTCAGGTTACGTTGGTCGCCGTCGATCGCGAAAAAGGCAAGATCATGCGCGTGCTGCCGCCAGCGGTGAAGAGTGCGCTGATGCGGCTGGCGAGTCCGTGATGGAGTGACGGGGTGTTGGAGTGATGGAGTGACGGGGTGTTGGAGT
>RFIF01000602.1 GCA_003695655.1 Cyanobacteria bacterium J069 | reverse complement strand
TCTCAGAACCCTCCACCAGCGCATCATCGAGCACCGACACCGGAATCGTTGCAGACAGTTGACCCGCCGGAATCGTTACCGTGCCGCTGAGGGCGGCATAGTCGCTGCTGGCGGTTGCCGTGCCGCTGACGCTGTAGGAAATGACTGTGTTGACAGCGCTGGGGGCGCTGAGGCTGACGGTGAATAACCCATTGGCGCTGGGTTCCGCTGCGGGTTGGGTGGATAAGATACTGACTTGATTGGGTGGAGCAGATTGTGAGGAAAACTTTAGATAAATCGGTTGAGTCACCGGGCCAAGCGGCAAATCACTGTTGCTGGGGTCGATCACGCTGGCAACAAACCCCAGCGGCAGCTTATCTTCTCCGACAAAGTTGTAGGCAGCCACATTGGAAAAGTTAAACAGGTTGGAAATATTTTGATTAGCCCCTGTCAACTGGATATTGACCGTTTGAAATTCGACAGCGTTGTTGGCGGGAAAATTAGCGGCGGCTAATGTATCCAATTGAGTCTGAAGAAAAGCCGCATAGGGATTTACGGGCTGGATAAACCCTTTCGTCAACACCACCCGCGCTGTTTTGCCCGCAGGGCCGTTAATGATCACGCTAGGGCCACTGCTGCCATAGGTGCCGATGCTGCCAGGATTTAACCCGTTGACTGAAAGCGTCACAGCTAGATTAGGCGAATCTTGAGCGGCGATGCCCTTCGATCCGCCCTGGTTGCCTGCACCTTGCAGTTGCCCGGTGGCGGTGGTGCCGTCGGTAAAGGTAACAGTGAAGGTAGAACCGATCAGCTCGGCTCCCGAAACGCCGCCGACATCCCACGATGGACTCGAACCCCCATCAAGCTGACTTTTGTTGGTTCCCGCGACGGAGTTTGGGTCCATATCCACTGAGAAACCCAGCGTCTCTCCCGGCTGAAACCCACCATTTACGCTGGGATTGAAGACCAGCCGTATTCCTTCAAAGCCGTCCCGGCCACCGACTCCGATGTAAGAAGCGTTGCTAGGCGCGACCACACCCGTGTTGCCGTTGGTGTCAATTTGCAGCGGCTTTGAGGCGGTATCGCCTGCTAGACCAAACGGGTCGAAAACGCTGTCTGGATAGAGGGCATTGGTAACATCAATCTCGACTTGGGCAATGGTCTTCTGACCTGTGTTGGTGATCTGAAAGGAGTTGCTGCCAAAATTTGATATTTGAACATTGTTGCTGCTCAGATTGACTGTTAAAACGGCTTTGCCGACCAGGCTATCTGCCATATACTCTCCAGGTTTTATCAGGTAAACACAAGTCGAACAGTAGTAAAGCTGGCGATCGCATTCTGATTAGCAGTCTTAAGGCAAGGCTAAGGAGCTACATGCTTCCACCTCAAACAACCAAGTTAAGACAGAGAAGCAGCAGGTAATTAACCGACAATTGATGAGCAAGTGCCTTTTTGTTAAGGGCATTACACAGTATCAGTCGATTCAACCTCACGCCAAAGAAACCCGACCAGCAGACTCAACCAGCAGACGTACATACTTGATGAAATATCTATGCAGCTTCAATGCACGAAGGAATGCGAGTGATAAAGTCCTTATAAAGCTCTCAGTACTTATACTGATTCAGCGCTTCCAGAGTAGCACAGTAAATTTGGTGGGAAAAGACTTTAAAGGTTTGTTCATAATTTCTTGATGAAGGAAGTAGACTTGGCTCACCCTCCGTGTTTCTGCGGAGCAACGATCCCAGGGATTTCCCAGACCAAGACACGACAACTCCCCCATCCTGGTAGTGCTTGATGCGCGGCACAGCCTGTATCCGGCCAAATGCCCACTAGAAAAAATGTCTCCCTCTTTTAGATAGATCGTTAGATCGCCATTCAAGCATAAAAAAACACCTGAGGAGAACTCAGTCTTTCCCCTCAGGTGTATTACTGGATTAGAGTAGAGGCTACTCTGGTAATCTCAAACTAGACCGTAGGCACGAGCTGCAAGAAGTCGAGTCGAGCGTGTTCGAGAGAATTCTCAAACCCAGTGACCGTAATGCTGTCGCCAGGTGTCAGAGCAATCCCCAGCGCCACCTTAGGACTGATCTTGGTCTGAGCATTGGCGATGCTGCTACCCAGGTTAGCATTCAGCAAAAGTTGGCCGATGGTTGTAGTAGTCCCTGTTTCAAAGTCGTTGAGCGCAACCTGGAATGAAGCCAGACCGTCGTTTTCATCGAAGGTGCCGATGATGACATCGTAAACTCCAGGCGCTTCGTTGAAACCAAAGGTGGCGCTACCGGATTCATTGCTTGCACCACCTAAAAGGGTGAGCACCTGCCCCCCTGATGCTGCTGCAATGCTTTCGGTTCGGTAGTTGACGATCGCACTAGCATTTTCTGCCTCAAACAGAATCGGTTGAGGTGTGGGCGGCGGGGTAACCGGCCCAGAACCAGTTGGCTCAAAGCGGATGAAGTCGAAGCGGGCATGTTCTCCAGCATTTTCCGCACCAGTGACCGTTAAGGTGTCGCCGTTGGCGATCGCCACACCCGTCGCAAACACCTTCTCGACCTTAGTAGCAGCAGAAGCGGCATTTCCGTTGAGATTCTGGTTGAGCAACACCGTGCCGATAGTCGTGCCATTCTTCGCCAGTTGGAAGGTAGAAACGCCATCGTTTTCGTCAAAAGTGCCCAGAATCACGTTGTACGTGCC
>RFIF01000601.1 GCA_003695655.1 Cyanobacteria bacterium J069 | reverse complement strand
CTCCTCATCCCCTCATCCCCTCATCCCCTCATCCAACTCCGACACACCCCTCCACCAAATGGAAATGGCCTACTGGCTCGCCTCCGAGCAGGCGCAATTCCACGCGGGGTTTCTGGCGCGGACTTCCCATGAGCTGCGATCGCCCATCAATGGGGTCATTGGGCTGCAACAGTTGATCCTCAATGACCTGTGTGACAGCCCGGAGGAGGAGCGTGAGTTTGTGCGACAGGCCAATGACGCGGCGCAAAAGATGCTGGCGCTGATGGATCAGGCGATCGCCATTTCCCGCATTCAGCAAGATTTCAGCAAGCTTGATATACAGCCCGTGCAGCTTGCCGGAACTTTTCTAGGCGTGCAGGATCGTACCCAGCTTTTGGCGCGCAATCGCAACCTGCGGCTAGACATCGTGCCACCTGCGTCTGACTATTACGTGCTGGCCGATCCGCAGTGGCTTCAACAAGTGTTGGTCAGCCTGGTCAGCGGGGCGATCGCCTCCATGCGCGACGGCACGATTCGCCTCACGACAAACCTCGACACAGCCAGCAAACTAGCCCGGCTAATTCTGGAAGACACGCGCCCGGCTGAGTCATGGCAAGAGCCTGTCGAGCAGTTGGCGAACTTTGCTCACAGGCCAGAAATTACCCGCAGCGGTGGCTATATGCCCCTCGGTCAACTTTCGCCAGGGCTAACGCTGCTGGCCTTCCAGTCGATCCTCGAAGCGATGGATGGGCGCTTGGAGCTAGTGGATATTCCCACCGATGTCAGCCCCCTATCTCGTCTGCAAATGACCCTGCCGCTGATTCAAGAAGAAGATTAATCATCCCGGTGAACGCGCCGACCTGGCTCTGGTGAAGGATGATGGAGGGCGGGTGATGGGAGCAGAACGCCAGGCTATCCCAGCTTCTGACGCACTAGGGCAATGACCTGAGCCATCTGCTTTTTCTGTTTTTCTTCTTCCGTACGCCTACGCGCGCTTTGGTTTCTGAGCTGCTGCACTTCGGCTTTGAGCTGCTGAAATTCGGCGGCAGGCAGGGACGGGGCGTCTGCCGAGGCAGCCTCGACTTCCACCGGAGAACGCATGGGGATCGGCACCTCCTGTCGATCCTTGGCTTTTGCGGTGGCCGAGCGAATCGCGTTGAACAGATGAGCCTGTCCAAAGGGCTTGCCGACAAATTCAAAATAGTCGAACAGTTCCGGTACGGTCTTTTCCACATCCTCGCGCCGCCCCGACATCATCACAATCGGGATTGACTTGAGTCGGGGATCAGCCTGGATCGTCTGCACCACTTCCCAGCCGTTCATGCGCGGCATAAAGAAATCCAGCAGCACCAGATTGGGGCGTTCCTGGCGGATGACATGCAGCCCTTCCACTCCATCCCGCGCCTCAATTACTTCGTAACTGCCGCGCGGGAGCATGTCTCGCACCTGCATCCGAATGGTTTTGCTGTCGTCTACTATCAGGATTTTGAGACTAGCCATAGGTCTGCGAAAATCGCACGCCGTCGTGCGGAGAGGGGGAAGATGCGGGCGAGGGGAACCCAGCGGGCGATCGCCTTACCTCCAAGTGTATGCACAAGTGGAGGATTCCCTCACGCCTGC
Organism: Cyanobacteria bacterium J069; assembly: GCA_003695655.1. Taxonomy (GTDB): domain Bacteria; phylum Cyanobacteriota; class Cyanobacteriia; order Elainellales; family Elainellaceae; genus Thermoleptolyngbya. The sequence goes on along the minus strand of RFIF01000601.1, from coordinate 1,137 downwards.
GTTTTATTTCGCCTTTTTTGGGGACTCCAGTACCTGTCGCAGTCAGTCAGCCTGAGGAATCTTGAGACTTGGCAGGGCGATCGCTTGGGTCATACCAGCGAGTGAGATACGCTAGAACATACGACGAATCCAAGCCTTATCCGACGCTCCACCCCAGATTTTCCAGCTATGAACAGCGCTTTTCTCAACCGCCTCCACAGCCCCGATCGCCCGGTAATTGTCTTCGACGGCGCAATGGGGACAAACCTTCAGGTGCAAAACCTGACGGCCGAGGACTTTGGCGGTGCAGAGTATGAGGGCTGCAACGAGTATCTGGTGGTGACGAAGCCGGAAGCCGTCGCCAAGGTGCATCGCGACTTTCTGGCGGCCGGAGCCGACGTGATCGAAACCGACACCTTCGGCGCGGCCTCCATCGTGCTGGCGGAATATGACCTGGGCGATCGCGCTTATGAACTCAACAAGCTGGCGGCAGAACTGGCAAAACGCTGCACCGAGGAATTTTCCACACCCGACAAGCCCCGCTTTGTCGCCGGGTCGATGGGCCCCACCACCAAGCTGCCCACCCTCGGCCACATCGACTACGACACGATGAAGGTGTCCTTTGAGGAGCAGGCGGAGGGACTCTACGACGGCGGCGTGGATCTATTTATCGTGGAGACCTGCCAGGACGTGCTGCAAATTAAAGCAGCGCTGAACGCAATCGAGGCGGTGTTTGAACGGAAGGGCAATCGCCGACCGCTGATGGTCTCCGTCACGATGGAAATCCAGGGCACGATGCTGGTCGGTTCCGACGTAGCCGCCATGCTCACGATTCTGGAACCCTACCCCATCGACATCCTGGGGCTAAACTGCGCCACCGGCCCCGACCGCATGGCCGACCACATCCGCTATCTGTCGCAGCATTCGCCCTTCGTCATTTCCTGCATCCCCAACGCGGGTATCCCCGAAAACGTCGGCGGCCACGCCCACTACAAGCTGACGCCGATGGAGTTGCGGATGGCGCTGATGCACTTTGTCGAAGACCTCGGCGTGCAGGTGATCGGCGGCTGCTGCGGCACCCGCCCGGAACATATCCAGCAGTTGGCAGAGCTGGCACCCACGCTGACGCCGCATGAACGAGCAGTCAGGGGTCAGGGG
>RFIF01000600.1 GCA_003695655.1 Cyanobacteria bacterium J069 | reverse complement strand
GGGAGAGATGTTGCTGCTGGATGATTTGGGTCAGCGGGTGGGGCGATTTTGCTGCCCGGCTGCCTTGGTGGCGATCGCCCTGTTTGCCTCGACGGGCATCCTGCTGGCAACTGAAACCCAAAACCAGTCACAGCTTCACATTTTGAACTTAAAGGAAATGGGCACAGACCTGCTGCTCTAATCTGCTGCTCTAATCTAAGGTTTTGGGACTGCTAATTAATGGGACTGCTAATTAAATAGACACAGCGGCAGCGATCGCCTGATATGCTGCCCCATGCAGATGCCCTGTGCAGACTAGGGCGCGTCATCAATTCACCTCAGAACCCTTGAGAAATCAGCACTATCGCGCCCGCCCAAACAAACCAGGCTAGGGGCTGAAACTCCTAAGAAACCTAAATTTCGCCGATAATTGATGACAGCCCCTAGAACCCCGGAAAAAATCATGCAATTGAATGCCGACTTGACTCAGCGGGCGATCGCCTTTACTGAGTCCTTGCCCTGGATTGATTCGCCCATGCCCGGTGTGCAGCGCCGGATGCTAGATCGAGACGGGGCAGAGGTGGCGCGGGCCACGTCTCTAGTTCGCTATGCGCCGGGGAGTCGGTTTTCGCCACATACCCACGGTGGCGGCGAAGAGTTTTTGGTACTGGAGGGCGTATTTTCGGATGAGCAGGGCGACTATCCGACGGGCACCTATGTCCGCAATCCAGTTGGGTCTTCCCATGCGCCCTCTAGCCAGGACGGCTGCACCATTTTGGTCAAGCTGTGGCAGATGTCCCCCGACGATCAGCAGCGCGTGGTGGTGGAAACGCAGCGGGCTGAGTGGCTGCCGGGGCTGGTCGATGGTTTGCAGGTGATGCCGCTCCACGCCCACGGCTCGGAGCAGGTTGCCTTGGTAAAATGGGCACCGGGCACTCGCTTTCAGCCGCATTGCCACTGGGGCGGCGAAGAAATTTTCGTGCTGGAGGGCGTGTTTGCTGACGAGTTTGGCGACTATCCGAAAGGAACCTGGATTCGCAACCCGTCGGGCAGTGTGCACCGGCCATTTTCGGAGACAGGCTGCGTGATTTATGTCAAAACTGGCCACCTGCTGCCGCAAGTCGCTACTGCGCCGACTGCGCCGACTGCGTTGCGTTGATGCTTAGGCGGGCTTCAGACCTAACCCCTAGCCCCCAACCCCTAACCCCTAAACCCTGATGTGCCGTCAGATGCCGTCAGCATTTGCATCACGCGATTGGCGTCTTCGAGTCGTCCTGTCACCCGCCGGATCGGCTCTGGCCATACCCGCACCAGTGTTGGAGTTGCCGCAATTTGGTCTTGCTCTGCCATTTCTGGGTGCTTGTAAACGTCGATGACTTTTAGCGTGTAGGGCTGCTGGATCAGGTCTTCAAGCAGGCGATGCAGATTGTGCAAGATTGGCTCGGTGACATCGCTATTGCTCGACACATACAGCCGCAGCACGTAGCCTTGTCTAGCAAAGTCGGAGGATTGAGAGCGCGATTGAGAGCGCCAGGAAAGATTGCTCCAGGAAGAGGCAGGCGACGGTTGCAGCGGGGGGCGATAGGACGCAGGTGATTCATAACGGACGATCAAGTCGTGCGATCGCCAGAGTTGGGGAAAGCGGGCCTGATAGGTCAGCAGCATCAGCGATTCGTCCAGGTCATCCTGGGGTTGCACGGTCTGCCACAGCAGATCGCCCGTGCCAAAGACGGCATTCAGCAGTGCCTGATGTCGCGCTACGAGAGGATAGACCTCAGCGGAGGTGAGCACGGGCTGGTTTTCTTGGGTCTGCCATCGGTCGATCGCTGCGGTATACCACGGCACCAAAAACAGCGGCGGCTCGGGCAGGTCTAGCCAGTCCTGGAGCGCCGCGCACAGATGGAGATGCCACTGGCTCTGTTTGTCTGGGTCAATGCAATAGAACAGATCGCCCCCTGGCGTAAACAGGGCAATTCCCTTGTATAGCTCTGGCATGGGGGACTTCATAGCCGTCAACCGGATAAAGCGGCAGCTTGAGAAACGCTAGAGAAAGGAGCAGGGTGGATTTTTCGCACTGAGCCAGTCCGAAAAATCCACCCTGAGCGCAATCCTGAGACTGATTTGTGGCTCTAAACGCGCCCGCGCAGGATTTGCGCCATTTCGTTGGGCTTGGGCGACATCTCCAATGCTGTCTCTTCAGTGATGCGCCCGGCTTCGTAGAGCTTATAGAGAGACTGGTTCATCGTGCACATGCCGTCGAAGTTGCATCGAGGAATCAGGGCTTCTACTTCGTCCAGGTCGCCCTTGCGGATGTAGTCGCGGATGGCGTCGGTGTTGATCAGGATGTCGTGGAAGGCGGCGCGCTTGCCGTCGGTGGTGCGGCAGAGGCCCTGAGCAATCACGGCGACCAGCGATTCGGCGATCGCAATCCGCATTGGCTCCTGCTGTTCTGGCTCATATAACCCCAAAATCCGCTCGATGGTTTTGGTGGCGCTGTTGGTGTGCAGCGTTCCCATCACCAGGTGCCCCGTCTGGGCGGCTTTGAGGGCAGTGTTGACGGTTTCAATGTCCCGCATTTCACCCACCAGAATCACGTCTGGGTCTTCCCGCAGGGATGCCTTTAGCGCCGCGTCAAACTTCAGCGTATGGATGCCCACTTCCCGCTGACGAATCAGGCTCTTCCGGCTGGAGTGGACAAATTCGATCGGGTCTTCAATGGTGACAATATGCTTTGGCATTTCGCTGTTCATATAGTCCACCATCGCCGCCATCGTAGTCGATTTACCCGACCCGGTGGGCCCCGTCACCAGAATCAACCCCTTGTGATAATGGCAAAGTTCTTTGAAAACGGGCGGCAGGTTCAACTGCTCGATCGTCAAAATCTTTAGCGGAATCAAACGCATGACCATTGCCGGGCCGCGCAGCGAATCAAAAATGTTAATCCGGACGCGAGCAAAGTCATACTGTGTTGCGCCGTCGAAGTCGAGGGTTTCCTTGAAGCGCTGAATTTCCGCGTCTGAGAGAATCTCTTGCAGCCAGCTGAAGAACGTGTCGAGATCAGTCACGGGATACTCGGTCATGTCGATCTCGCCCCGGTTGCGGAAACGCGGCGTTTCCCCGACTCCTAGGTGAATGTCGGAAAAGCCTTTGTCGTATGCTTCTTTGACGATTTGCGCCAGTGTGGGTTGACCGGGTGCAGCTTTGCTGCGAGAAGACTGCATCGGCGGTGGTGCAGCCGGGCGGTGGCCCATCACGGGTGGCGGTGCTGGGGTGGGCGGTGGCTTGATCGCAGGCGCTCCCATGCCTGGCGCAGCCCCCATCTGACCTGGGCTAACGCGGGTGCCGGGGGCTGTGTTAGCCTGGGTAGACGCAACCGTTTGCGAGGGCATTTGCTGGCTGATCTGGCCTACATCCCCCAG
>RFIF01000599.1 GCA_003695655.1 Cyanobacteria bacterium J069 | reverse complement strand
CGAATAATTTTGGCGTCGAGCAGAACCCGCGCCCCATAATCGCCAATTAGCTCAATGCGGATTTCTTCAGGCACGTTTGGCCACTCGTCTAGCAGCAAGAGTGCGCCCGACTCGCTGACATTTTGCGTCGTGCCACTCCACTGCTGGTCGCCGCTGTGGATGATAGCCGAAACCTGGCGAGGCAGGCGGTGAGCATCGCGGAGCTGGGGCTGCTCGAAGGCAACAAGGCAGGCCGCCAGCAGTAAAAACAGGTTAAACACATTCCACAGCGCATTGATTAACACCGCCTGCATGTCTTGGGGGCTGATCAGCAGCCAGAACGGAATGGCGAGCAGTGAAGCAGCGGCGATCGCACTCAAGTACACCAGATAGCGAACGCTCTCGAAATCAAAATTGCGCTCGGTGACGGTCAAACCTTTGTCCGTGACGTTGAACGATCCCAGTTTCGGATTGACCAATGCCAGCAGCGTTACAATACCCGCCTGAAACGACATGGCAAATTCATAGACTTCGTTCCAAAACGAGAATCGAACATGCTTGTAAGGAATGTGGTTGGTCTGCATGGATAGCAGAATGTGGGGCAGCGCATACGCCATCGTCTCGACGCCCAGCCCGCGCACCGAGGAAATGCCCAGTAGCAGGTAAACCATTGGCGCAATCACATACATAAGACGCGGAAAGCCAAAGAAAAAGTGAGACGTGGCGCTGAAATAGCACAATCGCTGAGCCAGACTGAGTTTCAGCTTGCGGTTAAACAAGGGATTTTCCAGCCGCAGGATTTGCGCCATGCCCCGCGCCCAGCGCACCTGCTGCCCCACATAGGACGAAAACTTTTCGGGGGCCAGCCCAGCCACCATGATCTTGTCGTAATAGATCGATTGGTAGCCCAGGGAATGCAGGCGCAGCGCCGTGTGGCAGTCTTCGGTTACGGTTTCGGTAGCAATGCCGCCAATTTCGCGGATATAGTCGCGTCGCACCACCGCCGCCGAGCCACAAAAGAACGCCGCATTCCAATGGTCATTGCCCTTTTGCAGCACTTTGTAAAACAGCTCGTTGCCGACGGGGATGCGGCCTTGGGTCAGCAGGTTGCGCTCGAACGGGTCTGGGTTATAAAACCAGTGCGGCGTTTGTACGAGCGCCACGTTGGGCTTGAGAAAAAAGCCGACCGTTTCCTGCAAAAAACAGCGGGCGGGGATGTGGTCGCAGTCGAGAATGAGCACCAGATCGCCGTGGGTTTTTTCCAGGGCAGTGTTGATGTTGCCTGCTTTGGCGTGGTCGTTGTTGTCGCGCACCAGCATAATGGCGCCCACCTCGTCACACATGGCTTGCAGCGCGGCGCGGCGCTCCGGATATTTGCGGCCGTCGTCCAGCACGTAGACGCATGTTTTGTCGGCGGGATAGTCGATCGCCAAGGCGGCGATCGCCGTTTTGCGCACAATTTCCACATCCTCGTTGTAAGTTGGGATGTAGATATCCACAGCGGGCCATTGATCCTGGGGCACGGCCGACAAATCAACGGGCTGGCGATCGCGAATCCGAAGAGTTTGAAAATAGGCCAGAAACAGCGTCAAAATGGCGTACATTTCCGCCGCATAGAGCAACACGCTAAAAAGGGTGTTCAGTCCGCTGTTCATCGACAGGGTATACAGCGTGCGGTAATAGAAATAGCGCAGGGTCGTCAGTCCGCTCAGCGCAATCAGCATCAGGTGCAGCCGCTCGGTCATCGCAGTATCCGCTTGCTGTTCCTCCAGGCGTACTAGATAGCTGCCCAACAGGACGAACGAAACGCCGATGATGCCCTGTTGCCAAATGCCGGGACGGGCGGTAATCATGGGCGTCGCCAGCCACAGCAGACTACCCAACAGCACCAGGAAAACAAAGCGGTGCTGTCGAAACGCGGTTTCAAAAAAAAGCGGGATGCTGTGCGCCAGGTTCAAGATGATTTGATGAACGCGATGCGGACGGGGCGATCGCGTTTGGGACTGGGCAACAGGAGCGATCGTGCGAACCATAGCGTTCTCCTATTGCTTTTCGTGAGTAGGGTAGCGATTCAGCCAGGCTTGACCGATGCCATACATCAGCAGCGCAATCAGAATCATGCCGGGAATCAGCAGCAGCCAATAGCCGCCGACGCGCTGCATCAGGCGATCGCGCCAGTTGGCCTCACTCAGGATGGTGTGCTGCCGGGCCTGTTGCAAGAATTCCAGCGTGTATGCATCCGGGCTATTGGTTTGCACGGCGGCATCATTGGCGCTGATCAACACGGTGTCTTCGCGTAGTTGATAAAATAGCGCATCTTGTTCAAATAAGGCTTGAAGCTGCTGAATGCCGGTGCTGGATTGCCCGGTGAGGGCGAGCAACATGCGATCGCCATTCCAGGGCGACACCAGTTGCTTCGCCACCCCTTCCACGTCGGGCAGCGTGCGAATCGTTGCGCCGTCGCGCTGGCGTTCAAACAATGTTTCCAGGTTGAAGCCGGCAGATTGGAATGCATCCGGCAGCGGGAAGCGCGATCGCTCGCCAATTGCGACGAGATGCTGGGTTTTCTGCACCTCAGCGGGCAGTTTATCGGCACGATATGCGCTCAGCTTGATCGATTCAGCCTGGCTCAGCCGTCCCAGCCGCTCGCTCACCTCCAGCAGCAGCAGCAGTTCAGATGGGTTGGGGGCTTTGGGCAGCACGATCGCCGTTTGTGACAAGTCCTGTGGTGCGGCGAAGGGATAGCCCACTTGCAGCAGCTTCAGGTCGGGCAGTTGCGCCAGGTTTTCCCGCTTCAGGTCAAACTGGGTGTCGGCGTGAACCGTGCCCCAAAGCTGCTGATCCAGCGCTCGGTTACAGGATCGCCGCTCGCGGGGGTCGAGCTGAAACCGCACCTGAAGTTTGGAATTGGGCTTGATCTTATCTGCGGGTAAGTCAACTTTGAAGCTGCCGTTTTTGGTGCCATCCACCGCATCCAGCCTGCGCCCCGCCAGCGGCAGTCCGTCGAGTTGCACTTCTAGCAGGGAGGTCAGCGGGTTGATCTGTGG
>RFIF01000598.1 GCA_003695655.1 Cyanobacteria bacterium J069 | reverse complement strand
GATTGACTGGCAGATTGACTGGCAGATTGACTGGCAGATTGACTGGCAGATTGACTGGCAGATTGACTGGCAGATTGACTGACAAATTGACTGACAAAACACTTGCCCATAGCGGCTGAAACCGTCGCTGGCAGAGCAAAGTTAGTCTTTGCCGACCCTGATTTCATCGTTCAGTCCGCGTTCGCATAGCGTGCTGGAGGCGTGGGCGGGTTTTGCATCGGGAGGCGCAGCTTCTAGCAGCCCTGTTGATTTTTGGGTCGATTTTTTGTCAGTCCACCAGCCCTGAAACCTGTGATATCCGTCACATTGCCGGCAGCGATCCATCACAGTGGGTGGGCACTGTCAGTCACCCGATCGGCAGAGAATTATCACCCCCCTGGTTTTGTGGAATCACCTGGCTGGGCGGTGAAACAGGAGATAGTAGTCACAGCTAATCCAGAGAGTGTTCCAGCCATGAATGAGACTCGGCCAGTTCTATCTCGACGCAACCTGACTCGCGAAATTAAACCCACCTACTGGCGCAAGCTGGTGGAGGCGGGAGTGCCCATTGACGCAGCGGATGCGATCGCCTGGGCGATCGCCCGCTACGACACGGCACGGCGACGGCCGCCGTCCAGTCAGCAGGCGCTGATTCGGCAATACTGCGCGTTTGTGTGTCGGGCGGGACTGTGGCGATCGCAGCTCTTGGTGAACTCTGGGCTGTAAATCGCCGGGTGGAGTCAGAACGCTGTGGGCAATTCGTTGCTTGCGGTTCGCTTGGTTTCTGTCCACTGTTGTGACCTACTCAAACACGCTATGCAAGAACCGATCACTCGAAATTATGCGATCGCCCAAGCAGCGCTCGAACATGCCGTGTATTTTTTAGAAATTGGAGCTTCTGACCGGGCCGCAACTTACTTCCAATTTGCCGCGCAAAATTTTCAGGGCATTGCCAAAACACTGGTGGAACAAGAAGCCTGGAAGGCGCGCGTGCAGTCCCAAGACCTTGGCACTGACGAGATAATTGGCTGATCTGGCAGGGGTTAGGGGTTGGAGGTTGGGTCTGAAAGTCGCGCACCCTCACCCCGTCAACCCGTCACTCCCTCACCCCCTCACTCCCTCACTCCCTCACTCCCTCACCCCCAACTCCAACACCTCCAAAATCTCATCCGCCGTGCGATCGCACACGCCGCTAGTTCCCATGGCCTGGCGCAGGCGGGCATAGTCTTGCTGGGTTTGACGGCGGCGGTCGGGGTCGAGCAGCAGCGCCAGCCCTGCCTGGCTGATGGCTGCGGGGTTTGCCGCCTCTTGCAACAGTTCCGGCACGATCGGCTCCATCATCACCAGATTGGGCGGCGACATGAAAGGAATCGCAAACTTCAGCACATGGCGAGCGATCCAGGCAGTGATGCGACTAACCCGGTAAATGACGACCTGGGGCACCCCAGCCAGGGCGATTTCCAAATTAGCTGTGCCCGACTTGCTAAGGGCCAGGTCGGCGGCGGCGATCACCTGCTGGGTCTGATCCGTCACGATCGTTGCCCGCAGCCCGTAGCGCTGGACGGCTTGCTCGATGGGGACGCGAAATCGCTCTAGCGACAGGGGAATCCACACCTGCGCCTGGGGCAACTGCGCCTGGATTTGCTGCGCGGACTGGCACAGCACGGGCAGCAGGTGCTTGATTTCCTGGCGGCGAGAGGCGGGCAGCAGGGCGATCGCCACCTGATCGTCCGGGATGCCCAACTGCTGGCGGGCGGCGGCGCGGCTGGGAAACATCGCCACCCGATCGACCAGCGGATGCCCCACATAGACGGCGTTTGCGCCCCACTTTTGGTAATAGCGGGCTTCTTCGGGAAAAATGGCCAGGAGGCGATCGCTGAGGTGTATCACCTGCTGTGTCTTGGTCGGGCTCAGCGACCACACCCACTCCTGCGGCGCAATGTAGTAAATCAGCGGCACCTGGGGAAAGTGGCGACGCATGTAGGTGCCGATGCGCGAGTTGGGCCCAAAGTAGTCGATCATCACCACCAAATCGGGCGGATGCTGCTGCAAACTTTTTTGCACTTGCCGCTGGAGCAGCAGCGTCGGCAGCACAAACGGCAGCGCCTCCACAATGCCGACGGAACCGATGGCGGCTGTGTTGCCCAGCAGGGTGGCCCCGGCGGCAGCCATGCGATCGCCCCCCAGCGCCGTAATTTCCAGTCGCATCCCGCGTTTCTCTGCCTGCCGCTGCAACGCCTGCACCAGCAGCGCCCCCTGCAAATCTCCCGACACCTCGCCCGTGCTGATAAAAATGCGAACCGATCGGGTGGCTCCAGACTGGCTGACTGGCGCGCTCCCCGTCATTCGTCTGCGCCCCGACTGCGACCACTTCCCGGAATTAGCCCCCGCCGCCCCGACAGTTGCGACAGCTTCAAAAACTGCCGCAGGTGTTGCAGCGGCTCACAGTCGGGCAACAGGTCGAGCTGCTCGATCGCCTGATTCAGCGACAGACCAGAGCGGTAGAGCGTGCGGAAGGCTTTTTTGAGGGCTTGATAGGCGCGGCCCTGGTCGGCATCCATCAGACCCGACCGACGCAGACCCACCAAATTGAGCGATCGCACGCGGGCCGGGTTGCCCTCCACCAGCATATATGGCGGCACATCGCGGCTGATGCGGCTCATGCCGCCGACCATCGCCAGCCGCCCTACCCGCACAAACTGATGCACCCCCAGGACGCCGCTAATAGTCGCCCGCGACTCGATATGCACATGCCCCGCTAGCGCTGTGCTATTGGCAATCACCACCCGATCTTCTACCACGCAGTTGTGCCCAATGTGGACATAGGCCATCAGCAGGTTGCCGTTGCCAATCACGGTCGCCTCGCCTTTATACGTAGCGCGGTTAATCGTCACATATTCGCGAATCAGGTTGTCGTTGCCAATTTTGACCTGGGTCAGCGCCCCGTCATATTTCAAGTCTTGGGGCGGCAGACCAATGGCGGCACCGGGAAAGATCTGGTTGCGATCGCCGATTTCCGTCCAGCCATCCAGCACCACATGGGCTCCGATGACTGTGCCGGGCCCCACCTTCACCCGGTTGCCAACGACTGCATACGCCCCAACCTGAACCGTCGGGTGCAGCTCAGCGTCGGGGTGGATCACAGCCGTAGGATGAATGAGGGTAGTCAAGGATTCAGTCCACGAGTGAAAACATCAATTCGCCTTCGGCAGCCAGTTGCCCATCGACCTCTGCGCGGCCATACATTTTGCCAAAGCGGCGCTTTTTCACCCACAGCAGCTCGACTGCCATGATGATCTGGTCACCGGGCACGACCGGACGGCGAAAGCGCACCTTGTCAATGCCTGCAAACATAAATAGACCATCCTGAACATCGGCCATCTGCGTCAGCACAACGCCGCCGACCTGGGCCATCGCCTCGACAATCAAGACCCCTGGCATGATGGGGCGGCCGGGGAAATGCCCCTGGAAGTGAGGTTCATTGAACGTAACATTTTTGATGCCGACGGCCCGTTTCTCAGGAACGAATTCGATAATTCGATCGACCAGGGAGAAGGGATAGCGATGGGGCAAGAGCTTATGAATCTCTTCGATCGCCAGCACAGTCGGAGGGGCAGACGGCGTAGCAGGAATCGATTGGGGAGGCGATTCTGGCTCAGTCTGAACAGGGGAAACAGGGGTATGGAGGTCGGTCAAGATGGTCATGGGCTGACAGAGAGAAAGGGTTGAATCAAAGCTGCGGAGTTGGGCGAGGAAGTTGGGCGGGAAGGGGCGAGCAGGGGCGGCGAACAGGCTGCATGGGAACGAGTCAACCACGGGGGCAGCGGCGGGTGGGCTAAGACCCGATTAAGGGGCGGCGGCCAACGACCGCAGGCGGCAGGCTAGCTCAATGTGGAGCTGATGACTGGCTTTGTAAGCAAGCAGATGGGCCAGGGGCATCCAGCCGAGCAAACTCATGTCTCCTACTAAGTCTAAAAGTTTATGACGCGCTGGTTCATTTGAAAATCTCAGCGGTGGATTAATCCAGCCGTCGGGGCCACACACCAGGGCATTTTCGAGGCTGCCGCCTTGAATTAGCCCCAGCGATCGCAACTGGTCGATTTGGTGTGCCAGCCCAAAGGTGCGGGCGGGGGCGATCGCCGTTTCAAATGGTTCTGCATTGGGCGACCAGCTCATCCACTGGTTGCCAATGGCGGGCAGGTCAAAGTCAATGCCGTAGCTAAACCGCAGTGAAGGCGCGGGCAAGGCCGCCACAAACGCATCTTCGTGATACACCCAGATTGGTGCTGCCAGGGGAATGAGGGCGCGGGGGGCGGGCTGAGCCAGAATGCCGGCTTGGGCGATCGCCCGCGTCCATTCCTGGGCCGAGCCGTCCAGCAGCGGCACTTCGGGGCCGTCGATTTCGATGCGGGCATTGTCGATGCCCATGCCAGCCAAAGCGGCTAACAGATGCTCAACCGTGCGGACGCTGGCAGTGCCCAGTGCGGGGGCGATCGCCAGCTCTGTGGACAGCCGCGTTTCTCGCACCTGATGAAGATCGGCTGGAATGCTGGGCTGCCCTGGCAAATCAACCCGCACAAAATAGCGCCCCTCGCCTGGCCCAGCCGGCAAAACAGTGACCCGCGTGGACACACCCGAATGCAGCCCCACGCCCGACTGGGCAAGCGGCTGGGCCAGGGTGTGCTGCTGTGGGCTGAGCAGACCTGGGGAAGACTCGTCGGTCGGGTAAGGATGGGGAGTGCTAGAGAGAGACAGGACTTGTTCCATTGCGATCGCCCGGATGGCAGCATCAAAATCCAGCGGCTTATCTAAAAAACGAGGTATTTTAGGAAGTTGTCAACCGATCGGGCTGGCCATTGCCACCCAATCTTCAGACTAAAAGCGTTCCCCAATTCCGAAATGAATTCGACTGTCGCCTTCATCATTAAAGCCCAAGTCAACCCGAATTGCGCCAATTGGTGACTGCACGCGAATGCCCAAACCAAAGCCAATCCCCGAACCTGGCTTATCTCGAACGACGGCCGGTTGTCCGGGCACATCGCTGCCCGTGCCCAGGTCGCTGCCAATGTCTACAAACAGCACCCCGCCCACAATCGAGAAAATGGGAAAGCGATATTCTACCGTGCCCAGCACGAAGGCGCGCCCGCTGCCCACATCGCCTGCTTCATAGCCGCGCACAGAGTCCGTACCCCCCAGAGAGAAGGCTTCATAGGGCGGCAAGTCACCCAGCACAACACCGCCCTGCACGTTGAACGCCAGCGTCTCCGGCCCCTCGCTGAAATCGGTAATATCGACGGGGAAATAGCGACTATAGCTGCCGCGTAGCCGGTTGAAGAAGATGTTACCCTGTCCTATCGGAATCGACTGGTCAGTCCCAATCCGCAGGTTGTAGCCGCGAGTCGGAGCCACCGCGCTATCGCGGCGGTCTTGGGTGGCGCTGAACTGCACCAGCAAAATATCGTCGGTGCCCGAATCACTAAAGCTGAGCTGGTTGCCCAGTTCATCCTCAGGAGCCAGATCGCCGTCGGCGTCTTGAAGCCGGACATTTTGATATTGCAGCCCCAGGTTGGCACGCCAGCCATTTTCGAGCGGGCGACCAAAGGTGACGCCGCCTCCCAGTCGCCGGACTCGCGGGCGATCGCCATTTTCCAGCGTCACTTCGGTGTCGCCGCCCTGAAACACCAGCGGAATCGACCGACGGCTAAAGGCGTTGACCGTGTAAGACGTGCGATAGGGATCGCCCGCAATCCACGGATCAGTAAAGCTGAGGTCAAACAGCAGATCCCGCTGACCAAACTGCACTTCTGCTCCCAGACGCTGGTTGTTGCCGCCCAGGTTTTGCTCCTGATAGCTAACCGTTCCAAACAAACCGCTGGCAGAGCTGACCCCAACCCCCGCCGAGATCGAGCCGCTGCTGCGCTCCACGGCATTGATTGTGACATCTACCTTGCGGGGATCATCGCCCGGATTCAGCGTCACCTGTAAGTCATCAAACAGATTGAGACGGTAGGCCCGCTGGAGGTCTTGCTGAATCTGAGCCTGGTTGAACACATCGCCCGGCTGAGTTTCAAACTCCCGCGTGATGATGAACTCGCGGGTGCGTCCCCGAATCGGGTTGCCGTCGTCATCCTCGGTTTCGCCGTCTTCGGTCTGGAAAGCAACGTTAATATCTTCGATCACACCCTCGGCCACAGACAGCGTGACGATCCCATCCTGGCTAATGCGGGGCGCGTCGATCACCTGAGCCAGCACATAGCCGTTTTCTTGATACCAACGGTTAATAGCGCGGATGCCCGTCTGGAGCTGATTCAAGTTCAGCACTCTGCCATACTGCGCGGCAAAGCTCTGGTCGATCACCTCCTGAGGTAGCACTTCATTGCCCTCCACCCGCACCGCCGACAGCACAGGATTGGGCTGCACCACAAACGTCACCCGCACGCCCAACGGGGTGTCTTCAGGAACCGCGCGCACGTCTGAAAAGAAGCCCGTTGCAAAGACCGCGTTGATATCTTGCTGGAGCTGGGTGCGGGTGGTGGTGGTGCCAGCGCGGGTGCTGATGGCGTTGTAGACTGCATCCTCTAGCTCTGGGCTGGGGGCCCCGCTGACCACCAGTTCCGACACCAGCACGCGGGGTTCTTCCTGGGGCGGAGCCTCCGCAGGCGTTTGGGTAGCGGGCGAGGGTTGGCCATTGATGGACGGCTGTGGCTGCGGCACAAACTGGGCTAGCTCGATCGGCGCACCCAGCCGAGAGGTGCCTGCCTGAGGCAGCGCCAGCTTCGACAGAGAATCACCTGGGGCAGCCTCACTGCTGGCTGGGTTGGCTCCCTGGATCTCTGGGGCAGGTTTACGAGACAGTTGCTCGGACAGGGCGACAGGTTCGACCAACGGGGCAACCGGGGCGGCAGCGATCGCCGGCGAAATGGGCAGTGTCTCGGCGGGGGCCACGGCGGCTCCGGCCTCGGCCTGAGCGATCGCCTGGGGCAGCCGATCGGGCTTCGCCGTGAGCATCGGCGTTGCTGGCAATGCGGCCGTCACTGTCGAGCTGTTGGCGTGGGCTGGCTCGGTTGCCGGATCAACCCGTTGTCCTTGTGCCAGTTGCTCGGAGAGTTGGGCGGTCTGGGCACGAGCCGGAACAGCAATACCTGAAACCGAAGAAATGGCGATCGCCGCCAGCACAACAGGAGAAAAACGCATAGTTTTGAACACGTCCACACACCACAGACAGAAACAACCGGGTCAGCGCACCATTCACAGCAGCATCTACAGGCCGATTGCGATCGCGACTCCAATCAAACGGAGCAATTTTACAGCATTGTCCAGACACTTCTAAAAGCTTTGTGCCAGAACTCGCTGGAGAACCTGCTGGTACGCAGCCTCCACATCGCCCAAATCGCGTCGAAATCGGTCTTTGTCCATCACTCTACGGTTGGGGTCAGTTTCCGCCTGATTCCACAAGCGGCAGGTATCCGGACTAATTTCATCCGCTAGCAGCAGCCTACCACTGTCATCAACCCCAAACTCCAGCTTGAAATCTACCAGCGTAATCCCACACTGATCGAAAAAATCCGACAGCACTTGGTTAATGCGGAGCGCCATCTCTCGCAACTGATGCACCTGATCGGGCGTGGCTAGCCCCATCACCCGCAGCCGATCGTCGGTCAGCAGCGGGTCGCCGAGGGCGTCGTTTTTGAAATAGAACTCCACCAGCGGCGGGTCCAGCGGCGTGCCCAGTTCCAACCCAGTCTGTTGACAGAGACTCCCTGCTGCAATGTTCCTGACCACGACCTCTAGTGGCACAATCGACACCCGCCGCACGCGCATCGTGTCTGCCGTCGGGCAGTCAACGAGATGAGTCGGCACGCCCTGCCCTTCCAGCAGGCGAAACAGATGCTGCGACATGGCGCAGTTGACCTCGCCTTTGCCCGCAATCGTGCCCCGCTTTTGGGCATTAAACGCGGTGGCATCGTCCTTAAAATAGGTCAGCAGAATCTCTGGATCATCGGTGGTATATAGAATCTTGGCCTTGCCCTCATACAGTTTCTCAGCAGAGGCAGGCGGTTCAAAAGCGTCCATTGGCGGCAGGAAGAATACGACTCCAAGAGACTATTCTATTGATTCGGCTGCCGTTTCGGGTGATGGAGTGACGGGGTGATGGAGTGACGGGGTGACGAAGCAAAGTTCGCTATCCTCTCCCCCTCTCCCCCTCTCCCCCTCCCATCATCACCTCCTCTCCAACACTTGATCACCCCTCCTCCAGCCGCCACAGCATATCCTGCACCTGGAGTACCCGATGAGATTGATGCTTTGCTTCAAATAGCTCGCGGGCGCGTTTGAGGTGGGTGGCGGCGTCCTGGATGTTGTGCTGTTTATACAGCGTCATGCCCAGGCGATAGTGGGTTTCGGCGTCGTTGGGGTTGGTCTGGAGGGTAGCTTGATAGAGGGCGATCGCCGCTTCTGGATCTTTCGGCGGTGGGGTGGCGGGGGCGCGTTTGGGTGGGGCGGCGAGTTCGGGCCCGGCGTCAGCGCTGGGTGCCATGACGAAATCGGTGAT